>JAKLHB010000143.1:10547-11777 GCA_022710345.1 Planctomycetota bacterium | reverse complement strand
CAAATCCAAGGTGTAGATCCACAAGAACAAGCGAAACTATTGCGTAAATTTCAGTTTGATATGTTCTTCGTTGCCTGGAGTGGCTCTCCGTTCCCTGATCCAGAAGACTCTTGGGAATCTAGTTTGGCCAATAAAGAAGATTCGAACAATATCTGCGGTGTTAAACTCGAAACTGTGGATAAAGTCTGCAGAAATTATAGCCGTATGTTCATACAGCGTCAAAGAGTTGCAGCATTGCAAGAATTAGATAAAATTTTGATGAAACACCACCCTTATGCTTTGGGTTGGGGCAGCGATGCCCATCGTATTTTATTTTGGAATAAATTTAAATATCCACCCGGCTGTATTAGCAAAACAGGCAGGCATTATGATGCTCTATGGATGTGGTATACAGATTTTGAAAACGCCCGCAAAGTAGAGCAAGCTATTGCTGAAACTGGAATTAGCTTTACAGCAGGGGAAGTAGAAGACAAATACTGGCTCAAATAATCTAAGAAGTTGTCCAAAACTATGCTATAATAAGGAGCGAAAACAGACTTTTGATCTGTTTTTCGCCCTTATTTATTTTATTTCTTTGAATTCATCAGAAGGAAAAATTATGGCTGACTTAAACGAAGTACGATTGATCGGACGTCTGACTCGTGATCCTGAGTTAAGGACTACACCAACCGGTATGGCTGTAAGTACTCTTGGATTAGCTACTAATCGCAAGTTTAAAGGCCAAGATGGCGTACTGCGTGAAGAAACCACTTTTGTGGACATCACTTGTTGGAGCAAAACAGCAGAAATGGCTGCCAAATATGGCAAAAAAGGTCGGCTTATATTTATAGCCGGCCGGCTTAAATTTGATTCCTGGGATGACAAGCAAACGAATCAAAAACGTTCTAAATTGAGTGTAGTCGCTGAAAATGTTCAATTTTTAGATCGGAGGGAAGAACCTGGCAATGTCACGGAAATCTCAGCAACTGTGGAAGAAAATCCTCCAGAATGGAGTGCTCCTATGCCAGATCGGCCAGCGGCTGCTAGTAATGGTATCAAACCCAATCCGCTCACACCACCAGTACAGCCCAAACCAAGCACCACTACATCCGATGGTTGGGAGCCACCCGATGTAGGTGAGCCACCATTCTAACAAGTTTTGCCAATACGATCCGATTAACAGAGGTTTCTGTAGTAACACAGAAAACAAGTTTTACAATCCTTGCAATAAAAATGCATAATGCAAGTGCT
>JAKLHB010000143.1:0-10421 GCA_022710345.1 Planctomycetota bacterium | reverse complement strand
TAACCCCAGGTGGAGATGCGTCTCTCAGTGCCCTGAAGGGGCACCGGAAACTTCCTATAGGTATGAATTGTCTAGCAGTTCTTGACGATTTTCACATGCGAAATTTCTCTATTATCTTCAAAACAAAACACTTGCATTTCGAAATTTTGATCTCATTCACGTGCCATCCTATTTTTGGCTGGTTACGGAAACGTCTGTAATAAATGATGCAATCACAAACCCATGCATGGAAGGCATGGGTTTTTTTATTGACTTTTTAAGTGAATATGGTAGGATGATACTTGATTTGATTTACGAATCAAGCGCAACTATCAAAAGCCCTTAAATTTAAGTTTTCATCAACAAGGGAATTGCTTATGTTCAAACGCATTTTGATTGCCAATCGTGGAGAAATAGCAGCGCGCGTCATTCGTGCTGCCAAAGCATTAAAAATCGAAACCATTGCTGTATATTCTCAAGCAGACCGGACATCACCTCATCTGAAACAAGCAGACCAAACAATCTGCATTGGACCTGGCCAAAGTTCCATGAGCTATCTCAATATGGAGGCTATTTTGGCTGCAGGGCTGCAAACCAATTGCCAAGCCATTCATCCAGGATATGGTTTTCTATCAGAAAATGCAATGTTTGCAACATTGTGCGATCAATATAAAATGAGCTTTGTCGGACCAACAGGAAAAGCCATTGAAACCATGGGCGATAAAGCCAATGCAAAGCGTACCATGAAACAGCATGGAGTGCCTACTATTCCAGGCTCAGATGGCCTTGTTACCTTGGAACAAGCTAAATCCTTGGCACAACAAATGGGCTATCCTATCCTGCTCAAAGCCACAGCAGGCGGCGGTGGAAAAGGCATGCGGATATGCAGTAATGAAGCCGAACTCGAGCAGAACTTCATTCAAGCCAGCTTAGAAGCTGAAAAAGCATTTGGAAATCCAGGGCTGTATGTTGAAAAATACATTACCCAAGGTCGTCATATTGAATTCCAAATTCTTGCAGATGCTTTTGGCCAAGTGATTCACTTAGGGGAACGCGAATGCTCTGTCCAACGACATCATCAAAAATTGATTGAAGAATCCCCTTCTCCAGCCATCAGCTCTAGCTTGCGCCAAGAAATGGGGCATAAAATCACACAAGCGCTCAAAGTCATTGGATATCGCAATGCTGGCACAGTTGAATTTTTTCTAGATGTGCAAAACCAACAACTGTACTTTATGGAAATGAACACCCGGCTGCAAGTAGAACACCCTGTTACTGAGATGATCACGGGCATAGACATTGTCCAAGAGCAGATTAAAATCGCAGCCAATCATCCCTTGCGTTGGGCGCAATCCCAAATTCAACCCAAAGGCCATGCGATGGAATTCCGAATCAACGCAGAAGATTCAACAAAAGATTTCAAACCAACCCCAGGCACCATCACACAATTTTTGCCTCCAACCCAAGTTCCAGATGCTAAAATCCGGCTCGAAACCTTTGTAGAACCTGGTTATACAATTCCTCCATTTTATGATTCCTTGCTTTGCAAAATGATCATTGCTTCTGAAAGCCGGGAAAAAACGATCATTGCAGCACGAGAAGCTCTACGCAATTTTCAAATTCAAGGTGTTCCTACCACAATTCCTGTACTCCTCAAAGTGCTTGATCATCCAGGTTTTGTCCAAGGACAATATAATACTGCGATATTGAAAGAACTTGGATATTAAGAGAACTCTCGTATAAGATTGCACTGCAGCAAAGTTTTTTACCGCCAGGTTTTGTCCAAGGACAATATAATACTGCGATATTGAAAGAACTTGGATATTAAGTCGTATAAGATTGCACTGCAGCAAAGTTTTTTACCGCGAAGCGGTTTGGGAATAAAGCCTGGGGTTTTTAACCCCAGGTTATGTCGGCTCTTATCGTGTCCTGACGGGACACAGGCTCTTATCGTGTCCTGACGGAACACAGGAAAAGTAGCATTCTGCCTTCTCTTGGAATTATCCTTTTCTCAACCATAATGTTAGGAGGCATAACATGCGATGGATATATACATTAGCAATTGCATTGTTTTTGTCCAATTTTCTTTGGGCAGTCACGATTGATTTTGAAACCGGATCACACGGCCAGGTTTTGACCACCGATGTTTATCTAAGCCAAGGTATCCGCCTCTATGGCGCTACCATCTTTACGCCACCTAGCGGTGGATGGGACCTTACTCATAGCGGGACCCGTGGGTTTTATTCCAGTAGCGCTATGTCTATAGATGCCACCTTATCTAATACAATTGCGACAAACCATGGAATTAACATAGCGCCAGGGACTTCTGTAGCCGATGTAGTATTTGTGTTGCCAGGAACGACCACACAGGCCACGGTTGACCAATTTAGTATATGGATTGGATTTGATCCGGCTGCTGGTGCTTCTGAAGGCAACTACATCATCATAGAAGCGTTTGATCTATCCAACACCCGAGTGGTTAATTTTACCAGCGTTAGTTTAGTGAATATCAACATGCAGTTTCAATCCTTTAGTGCTGCTGGTATTGCTAGACTACGTCTTACCCAAATCGGCGGTGTAGGTTTTGATGATTTGAGCTTCACAACCCCAGTAGTTCCAGAACCCAACACATTCGTTTTATGTGGATTGCTCATTCTCGGATTTGCAATTCGGCGATTCACAAGGTAATCACTTTCCCGCCTACCAAGCAGCTCTGCTGGATCAATCAGTTCGAATTTGCTTTTGTAGCATGGCTACTCAAT
Source organism: Planctomycetota bacterium (assembly GCA_022710345.1). GTDB lineage: Bacteria > Planctomycetota > Uabimicrobiia > Uabimicrobiales > JABWCH01 > JAKLHB01. Next base: position 7,680 of record JAKLHB010000143.1, on the reverse strand, counting down.
GATTGCTTAAGGATCGAAATTCGCTATTGAGATTTTCTTTTTTTCAAAATACTAAGCGAGAAAATAAGCCTTGCGCCAGCGAGAAAATAAGCCTTGCGCCATCTGAATCTCTATGGCTTTGTATCTCAACAAAAACAGCCACAGGTTTAACCTGCGGCTGTTTTTATTAGAATGAGATGGATCAACTTATTTTTCATCTTTGAGTTCAGAGACTAATTCTTGTAGGGTATTCTTAGCATTGCCAAATAACATACGGGTGTTGGGTTTGAAAAATAGAGGATTTTCTACGCCAGCAAAGCCGGCTGCCATGGAGCGCTTGAGCACAATGACGGTTTTAGCTTTATCTGCATCAATGATAGGCATCCCGTATAGAGGGCTTTTTTCATCTTCACGTGCTGCTGGGTTCACGACATCGTTGGCTCCAACCACAATGCAAACATCCACGCTGCTCATGCTTGGATTGATATCATCCATTTCCACGAGCTGTTCGTACGGGACATCTGCTTCGGCTAAGAGCACATTCATGTGGCCTGGCATACGGCCTGCCACAGGGTGAATGGCATACCGGACTTCACAATTTCGTTTTTCCAGCAAATCGCCTAATTCTCGCAAGGTACGCTGTGCTTGGGCCACGGCTAATCCATAACCTGGCACAATGGCTACTGAGGAAGCTGCATCGAGCAAGCAATACGCATCTTTTGCAGAAATAGGTTTGACCTCGCCGCGAGCGGCTGTTGCAACTTGCGTCGTGACTGCACCAAATCCGCTAAAAAGCACATTACCCAAGGAACGGTTCATGGCTTTGCACATAATTGCAGTGAGAATAATACCACTGGCACCGACCAGAGAACCAGCAACAATGAGCATTGTATTCTGAAGCACAAAACCAGCCATGGCTGCTGCGATACCAGAATAGCTATTGAGCAAAGAAATGACTACTGGCATATCTGCACCACCAATTGGGATCACAGATGTAATGCCGAGTACAAGAGAAATCCCCATGATGCCGTAGAGAACAGCATACGAGTTTGCAGGAGCATAGCAATAGAGAACACCTGCGCCTAATGCAGCGATCAAAAAAAGACCATTCACAATATTTTGGCCACGGAATAAAATAGGCTTGCCTGTCATAATTTCCCGCAGTTTTGCCCAGGCAATCATACTTCCAGAAAATGTGATCCCACCGACTAAAATCGTGAGATACACACTCACGGTTGTGAACAAATCCATGGTCTCACATTTAGTAATGACGGTGTGATGGTGGTATCCCCATCCTACCAGGAAGCTAGCAAGGCCACCAAAACCATTGAGCAAGCCCACCATTTCAGGCATCGCAGTCATTGCCACAAGCCTGGCTGCAAAGATGCCAATGACCGTGCCTAGAACAAGGCCAACAATGATCCAATGGTAGGAAACCACTTGCTTATCCAGCAATGTCGCAATAATCGCAAGAAGCATCCCAATTGATGAAATTCCATTGCCTAAACGAGCACTTTTCGGCGAGCTCAGCATCTTGAGTCCTATGATAAACAGGACTGCGCCGACCATATAACTGAAGTGAATGATTGTTTCTAAGCTCATGGTTTTCCCCTATTTCTGCTGCCCTGGCTTTTGTTTGAACATTTCAAGCATACGGTCTGTGACCAAATAACCACCAACAACATTGATGGTAGCAAAAACCACAGCCAGCGTACCTAAGACAGTGGTCAAAACATCACTGCCTGCACTGCCAGCAGCCACCAATGCACCTACAATGGTAATTCCAGAAATGGCATTGGCACCTGACATCAAAGGCGTGTGGAGGGTGGATGGTACCTTGGAGATGAGTTCAAAGCCAAGGAAAATGGCTAAGAGAAAAATAAATAATAGGTAATCCATACATGCTTTCCTTTTACAAAACAACAATGGTGGATCAAACCAAACAAAGCAACACTGTCTTATTTTGTATGCAATACTTTTTGATCATGCGCCATCAGGCATCCACGAATGATCTCGTCTTCCATTTTAAGCACAAAAGCTTTGGACTGTTTATCCCAAAAGTCACTGATGAGATTGAACAAATTCGTAGCGTACATCTGGCTGGCATCCACAGCCACCCGGCTTGGCAGATTCAATAGCCCGACAATTTTGACCCCATGCTGGATGATTTCTTGATTTGGCTGTACGCCTTGCACATTACCGCCGCTATCTATTGCTAAATCTATGATCACACTGCCTGGCCTCATGCCTGCAATCATTTCATCTGTGATCAAGAGTGGAGCTTTGCGGCCAAAAACTTGGGCAGTGGTGATGACAATGTCAGAACTAGCGCATTGTTTTGCCATAGCAGCCCGTTGTTTTGCCAATTGTTCTTCTGTAAGTGCCTTTGCATATCCATCTTTTGTTTGCCCTGTTTCTCCCACATCAATTTTTACAAACCGAGCACCCAATGACAAAATTTGCTCTTCCACTGCTGGTCTTGTATCATACGCAAACACTCGCGCGCCTAAACGTTTTGCTGTAGCAATGGCTTGCAAGCCAGCCACTCCAGCACCAATCACAAAAACTGTGGCCGGGGAAATAGTCCCTGCCGCAGTGGTCATCATGGGCAATATTTTGGGCAGTTTTTCGGCTGCCAAAATTACTGCAAAATAGCCTGATAAAGTAGCTTGGGAACTCAGCACATCCATATTTTGGGCACGAGTGGTGCGAGGAATCATCTCCATGCTAATCACGCTAATACCTTGATCAGCAAGTGCTTTCAATAAGGCCTCATCTTGGAATGGATTGAGAAAACTGATATGCACAGCCCCTTTCTTCATCCAAGCAACTTCTTCTATAGGCGGCTTATGAAAACGTAAAATCATATCCGCTTTTCCCAATAAACCTTGACGATCCGATTCCACAGTGGCACCAACTTTGGTATAAGCAGCATCTGAATAGCCGCAAGTCATGCCTAAGCCGGCTTCAATCACCACTGAAGCACCTAATTTCACCAACTTCTCCGCAATTGCGGGCGTTATAGGAATGCGATTTTCCCCAGAAAGAATCTCTTTTGGTATTGCAATCAACATAAAATTTCCCTTCTGAACGCGCTGCAAAAAATTAAATTGGCATAAATATTGCTATCACTATAGATAACGAAACAACAAAAAATTCTACCATATCCAATTTGTCTTGGCAAGCTAAATTCTATAAATCTATAATTTTTGCATGATTATTATTCAAGTCTATAATATCATTATTTTTATATTAAAAATATAAGGATTACAGGCAAACATAAACACAAGTTTTTTAAAACTTGCCACGAATCAATTCAATTTGCTGGCTACTTTGGCCAGGATCGTGATCCAGAATTAAGATGAGATCAGGTTCACCATAAGAAGTTTTAGACATTCAATTTGCGGCTATTGTTTGCAGTTGATTTGCTTCTGCACCACGACCTATTTTGCTTTTTATTGTTTGCAGTTGATTTGCTTCTGCACCACGACCTATTTTGCTTTTTGCTGGCCAACTTGTGTATCTGAATGGTCTTGGCATAAAGCTATATTTTTTGGGCTAACAACATTCACAACAATTTCTTACATCAATATACCAGCACCTGCAAATGGAGTCACAGAGTCAATCTGGAGGTTTACGAATTGCCCAATCAAGGTTGAATCCAGGCTTGGAAAATGCACAGGAATCAGCCCTTCTGTACGAGCGGCTAAATATCCGGCCTTGCGATCCGTGCCTTCCACTAAGGCTCGGTGAATTTTGCCAATCATGCTTTGGTTATTGGCCAGGGTTACTGCTTTTAAATCTTGGGTGAGCTGTTGAAATCGTTGCTTTTTTTCTTCGATACTCACGTCATCTGGCCACTGATAGCTCACTGCGCCTGGACGTGGAGAATATTGAGCCACATACGCCATATCAAAGCGAAATTCCTGCAACGCAACGCGCGTGTGTTCAAATTGCTCCTTGGTTTCTCCACTAAAACCCACAATGATGTCTGTAAAAATCGTGGCTTGTGGCAATATCTTTCGGATATTGTGCACAATTTCCTTATATTCTGCAAGTGTATAGGAACGATTCATGCGCCGCAGCACATCATCATCACCCGCTTGCAAAGGTAAATGAATATGTTTGGCCAAACAGGGATATCTGGCAATCACTTCCAATACATCCGGTGTCATATCAGCAGGATGAGGTGATGTGAAATACAGCCAAAATTCTTTTTGCAGCGCTTGGCCCATTTGCCCAATTTTTTCTAGCAATTGAGCAAAGGTCAACTCTTGTCCAACTCGATCTAGTCCATAAGAATTTACATTTTGTCCCAATAATGTGATGCTTTTATAGTTTTGCGAAATTAAGACTTGAATTTCTTGCAAAATTTCTGCGCTGGGCCTGGAAACTTCTCTGCCCCTCGTGTATGGCACTGCACAAAACGTACAAAATTTATTGCACCCATTTTGAATGGGTACAAATGCTTGGAACGATGAACTATAGCGGGGAATAATTTTCCAAAATCCCTTTTCCGGATCATCTTGGTATGAATCTGGCAGTTGGCCGCATTGAGCCACAGGGCTAGATACACCTTGTTGCACCATTAGTTCCGGAAGTCTAGGCAATTCATTGATCTTAAATACCAGGTCAAACATAGGCGCAAGTTTGACTTCGTCTTCAGGCAAAAGGCAGCCTGATATAAATGTAAACAATGCCCGTTTATCCTTCCATTGATTCCACTTTTGGATTTTGCTATAAACGCGGTTGATGGACCTTTGGCGTACTGAACAAGCCACCATGCCCAAAAGATGCGCTTCTTCCTCGACCTCTGTGGGAATAAATCCCATGGCCTCCAAAACAGATGCAATGCGTTCTGCATCTGATTTATTCATCTGACAACCCAAAGGCAAAAGGCAGTATTTGATCAAATTGAACTCTCCTAAAATAGCAGTTGCCAGGTCATTGGCCTGGCAACTTTGAATTAGCTTATTTTACTTCAACTGGGCCATAAAATTTAGAATAATTGTCTTTGCCAATGTGTTCAAGCTTGTATAAATAGGCGTTTTCAAGTTCTACTGATGAATCTGTCCAAAGATAACTTCCACCAGCAGCAGGAGCGCCTTTAGCAGAAATCATACTTGAAGTAATTCTGACATATTCGCGAGTAACAGGGTCTTGTCTCCAAATATGGAATCCATCGCTGTTCCATTCGCTGCTGGTTTGCCAAGACACTTGCACTTGGGATTGGCTCCAAGTTGCAGCAAAATTGCTGAGCACCAATCCTGTGGAAGTATAATACTGCATGCGATCATTGCCTGTATCGGCTGTATACACAACGCCAGTGCTGCTGACTGCGATCCCGCGTGGAGAGGCATATTGATTATCGCCATAGCCTTCTCCGCCCCATTGATTCAAGAATGAACCAGTGTTGCTAAACCGTTGGAAACGGTGGTTCTCGCTATCTGCAACATAAATATAGCCATACGCATCTACACCAATGCCATAAGGTAGCATGAATTGGCCTTCTCCAGAACCAGCTATGCCCCATTTGGTCAAGAATGTGCCAGAACCATTGAATTTTTGAATGCGATGGTTTTCAGTATCAGCCACATACACATTGCCAGAAGCATCCACAGCAATGCCATAAGGGGATTTGAATTGGCCATTACCAGTGCCTTCTTCCCCCCATTTGCTGACATAAACACCAGCAGTGGTGAATTTTTGCACTCGATAATTCCAACTATCAGCCACATACACATTGCCAGATCCATCCACAGCAATTGAGTGAGGATATTCAAATTGGCCATTTTCAAAGCCTTCTTCACCCCATTTGCCTAAGAATGTACCATTGCTGCTGAATTTTTGGATACGATGGTTTTGGGTATCAGCCACATACACATTGCCATTGGATTCAACTGCAATCCCGCATGGGAAATTGAACATGCCGTCTTCCCAGCCTGAGCTTCCCCATTTGGCAAGCAAAGCTCCACCTGCGCTGAATTTTTGAATGCGATGATTTTCAGCATCAGCCACATACACATTGCCAGAAGCATCCACAGCAATTGCTGCTGGGAAACTCACCTGGCCATCACCTTCACCAGAAGAACTCCATTGACCTAGAAAAATTGGTGCTGGAGCTGCTAAAAGAAAACTAGAAATCATTAAAAAAACAAAAGAAATGACTTTCATAAAAAGTCCTCCAAAATAAGCTGTTTTCAAAAGTATAGCAAAAAATCAAATATCTTGCCAAAATAAAATTACAAACTTTAACCAAGTTGCTAGATTTTTGAAGCTGAACGGTAAACTTGACAGAAAAAGGGAAGTCATCTGGCCAAAGTCCAGAATAGGCTTCCCTTATAACCATAAGGCAATATTTGAGTTAGAAACTTACAATTGGGAATTAGACCTTACTTCCGTCCATCCCAAGACCCACCAGCCATACCGTTTGAGAAATTCCAGGTTCCTTTGAAAGAAGTAAATGAAGGATCAAAGGTTACATCGAAATTTCCAGTATAAGTGTCTTCCTGCCATGTAGAGCGGAGGCGATATTGCTGCAAGCTGCTATTCAAAAACACTCCTCGAGTCTGGTACTCAGGCCCATAGCGATACGAGCCAGTGACTACTCCATCACGGATTTGGAGCGTTGTCTCTACATTGGTTTTCCTGCCATTGATCTCGATTTTGCCAACATAGGTGCCAAGAACAATATCCCCCGCTTCTTTGTCTTTTTGCCGTAGTCCGTCCCATGTTCCTCCATACATCCCATTTGAAAAATTCCAGGTCCCTCGGAAGGATGCAAATGAAGGATCAAAGGTTACATCAAAATTTCCAGTATAAGTGGTTTCCTGCCAAGTAGAGCGAAGGTGGCATTGTTGCAAGCTACTGTTCAAGAAAACGCCTCGAGTTTGGTACTCAGGCCCATAGCGATACGAACCAGTCACGATTCCATCACGGATTTGGAGCGTTGTCTCTACATTGGTTTTCCTGCCATTGATCTCGATTTTGCCAATATAGGTGCCGAGAACAATATACCCATCTGCTTCTTTGTCTTTTTGCCGTAGCCCATCCCATGTTCCTCCATACATCCCATTTGAAAAATTCCAGGTCCCTCGGAAGGATGTAAATGAAGTATTGAAGGTTACGTCAAAATTGCCAGTCATACCGCCTTCTTGCCATACACAACGAAGGCGATATTGTTCTAAGACACTGCTTGTAAATACGCCTCGAGTCTGGTACTCAGGGCCATAGCGATACGAGCCAGTGATAACACTGCCGTTGATTTGGAGCGTTGTCTCTACATTGGTTTTTCTGCCGTTGATTTCAATTTTCCCTACGTATGTGCTAGAAATTTCCTGTGTTTCCACGACAGCCAAAAAGAACAAGGCAAATACTGTAAACAAGCAAAACAGTTTTTTTTCCATAAAAGCCCTTTCTGCAGCATCAATGATTGTCAACATATTGCAGCTACTAATGTTAGTACCAAAACAATAGCAAATTGTATTGTATGGTATAAAGAATGCGGCTACGAGACATTGACAATTCTATAAAAAGCACAAGATCCACTTCGTACTATCATGATTATGGATGAATCTTGGATATTGTCAAGAAAAAAATTCTGGATGTTTTGCTTGCTTAACTAACCAGACGTTTCCGTAACCAGCCAAAAATAGGATGGCACGTGAATGAGATCAAAATTTCGAAATGCAAGTGTTTTGT
>JAKLHB010000142.1 GCA_022710345.1 Planctomycetota bacterium | reverse complement strand
TGCACATAAGGAAGGCGATAAAGAAGAAGCAAAAACGCTTTCTCTGCGTCGCGCATGGAATTCTTTGCTAAATTGGTCGAGTGCATTTTGGCAATCTGGAGCCAGCAACACTAAATCAGGGGAGCTATTGTCTAAAGCCGCCACAAGGCGGTCCCTTAATGCGGCAAAAAATCGGGAAAGGCTGTGAATGCTTTGTGCGACATGATATCCAAAAAGATGGCCGGCTAAGGTGTTCAAAACAATGGATGATAATTCGTCCGCTTGTGGCACTCGGATGATGGCAGTTGCATAAGGGTCAAAACGAGCCTCGCCTTCATGTACGATCACAATGGGCAAGGAATTATGAGCTTTGAAGATTGCCACATCTTTGACTAAGTCACCCAATACACTTTGTGGAGTGCCGGCTGCACAAACCAAAATCAGAGGCTCTGAAGATAGGTCAATGTGTTTTTTATCTTCTACAAAATCGCAAGCAATGGATTTATAACAAAGTTCGGATAGTTTAATTCTGACTTCTTGGGCAGCGATATAATTTGGTCCACTACCTACAATTGCCCAATGATGGCGTTTGATAGCCCATCTTCCTGCAATTTGGGCGATTTGGTTTTCCTGGGCTAAAACTTGGTCTAAAAGTTCTGGCAAACGTTTTAGGGCTGTCAATCGTTCTAATATTTGAGGCTCTGTGATGTTGTTGGTAAGATATGCTAAGGTGATGGTTAAAATTTCACCGGCTGTAACTTGAGAATAGAATGCTTTCGTGGATGCAACTGACATTTCAATGTCTCTGCCATTGCTGGTGTACAAGACTCCATCTACCATCGTGGTGATGTGTGAATTTCTGCGGTTCACAATGGCCATGGTATATGCTCCGCGCTTTTTGGCCATATCCACAGCTCGATTGGTGTCTGTTGTGGTCCCTGATTGGGTGATAGCAATCACCAAAGTATCAGCCATATCTGAACGAAGATAAAACCCAGATAGTTCAGATGATTTTAGGCCTTGGACTTGCAAAGTTTCTAACGTTTTCTGCATTCGATACGCAATTGCTTGCGCTGCAATGCTTGCCGTACCCTGGCCTATGGTAAAAATGCGTTTTATTTTTCCATTGGATATGGCTTCCCTGATTTTCGCAGGAATGATTTCTAATTTCAATTGAGGAGTTGATTCTCCAATTGTAAATTTGCCTTGAATGGTGTTGAGCACAGATGAACGTGCTTGATGGATTTCTTTGGCAAAAAAATGGGCAAAATCCTGGCGGTCAATATCGCGCGTTGTAATCTCTGCCCGGCGAACTTGCTTTGGTTGCAATTGGATTGGAGTGCCGTCATAATAAGCGGCTTTGATTCCTTCTAACCCACCCTGCGTCTGGTCTAGGATAAAAATCTGGCCTTGAGTTTCTGGTCTGCCTGGAATACGAGGGGTTTCTCCATCCATGGCAATGTATGACTCTGTATCTTCTACTAATCCATAGACTTCTGATGCAATTACATAACGATCTGGACAAATTCCTATGTAAATAGCTTGCCCACTACCATGTAATGCTAAAAATAGCTTTCCTGGTTCTAAATCACTTTGGACAGCGATCGCATGGGAGCCTTCAAATGATGCTATGGCTTTGAAGAATGCTGAGGTAAAGCTATTGTTTTGTTGAAGTTCGCGCTGGATCGCGACTGAAATAATTTTCGCATCTGTAGTAATTCGATGGGAAATTTTCATTCCCTGTTCTTGTTCAAATTGGGCTTTCAACGCATCGTAATTGTCAATATCTCCATTTAATGCTGCAAAAACATGACCATTTTTGTTATAATATGGATGGTTGGTCAATTTTGCAATCGCATGCTCTCCGCTGGCTTGAACCATCTCATTATCCAAGGGATGACAATTGAAAATATTGATAATCCCATTCGAAGCCCATCGTGTGTGAGAAAGATAGGAGACTGGCTCTTGACAAAAACCTAGAGCTGTATGAAAGATAACATCATATTGAAGTGTTCGCCGCAGTTCTTGTACATTGTCGCCTAATTTTCCAATTTCATTGCATACTTTATAGACGAAATTCAGCCTATGCTCTTTGTCATTCCTAAAGTATTTGATGCTCAAAGAAGGCAAATCAGGTAAGAGAACTCGTTGAGAAAATTCTGCAGATTTTTGGCTTTTTTCCAATTCTTGATGAAATTTTTGGTATTGGGGCTCAGAGAAAGTAAGGGTCACCACAAATCCAGCGCTATCTCTACCTCGGATTTCTAAACGATCAATGATATTCAAGATGCTATTGATCCTGCGAAAGATTCTAATTTGCAGGCATGATAGTGTGCGTAAATCTATCCCTGCTAATTTATTCATACTCTGGAGGTTTTGACGATGCTCCTCAATCCTCCAAACCATATCTTTTAATTGTATGAGCAGGGCATTCTTTTCTTCGTCTCTTTCCCAAATAGTATCCTGTTGCTGAACTAGCTTTTTCAGATGTTCACCAATTTTCCAAAGCCATTCTTGTTCATTTTGATTTTGTACAAGGCTGCAGAATGCTTCATCATCGCGTAGCAAGGTAGCTTGGCCTAACTGCGTAATGAACATAGGTTCAGTGAGCCCTTTTTGTTCTAAAGTGCGAAAGAGTTCTGCCATGCCTAAATTTTTTGCTTGAAATTCTCGATGAATTTCTAAAATTGAGGTTAATCCACAACAAAGCATGGTTCTAGAATATGGAAATAGAATCCAGGCACCAGGCAAAGCTTGCTTAGGGCACGTTCCAAAGTAAATTTTTGGGAAATGCGATAATAATTTTTGTATCCAAGATTTGATGCTTTGCAATTTGTGCATATTAAAATTCGCTCCTTTTGCAATGTTTGGCAAAAATATTCACAATCCTCTTCCCATTGCAATTATTTTTTGATACAATAAAAGTAATCGTTGCCAGAATTGGAACATCCATTGATGGATAGAAAGGTAGTAACATTATGGCTAGCCGGCTTGTTCTTACTGGAATTTATGGAGCATTCAAAGGAAAAAAATTCTATATTCAAGAAGGCGAATCAATTGTTTTAGGTAGAAGCCACTCTTGTGATATTGTGTTGGAGTCTGGCACATTTTTGGAAGCCAGTGAGGCAGATACTGAGCATATCACAAAACATTTTCAAACTATTTCTAGAAAACATCTTAGAATTACATTCCATAATGAAGTGAAAGTTGAGCTAGAAGATTTGTCAGCCAATGGAACCTTTTTAGATGGTGAACGAGTGGAGCGTATTTTTTTAGCAGATATCACTACAGAAAGCCACACAATTTTATTAGGCAGCCGAGAAAAGTTCCTCTTAGAATGGGAGCCTATTTCGTAAGTTGAAAACTTAGTCCATAGGCTCGCATAACTATACTGGCATTTTAAGAAAGCACATCTCTATTTTGGTTTGTTTTGCCGTGGTTGTCTAGGCTTAGGGGCTGGTTTATGGAATTTATGATATCCAACAAAACCGCCTATTGCCGCCCAAGTTATGACACCAATCGGTGAATGGAATTCCCATAGAAGCCCCTGCTGATCATGCTGTGCAATAAATGCAAAGTTTCCAAAGTATTTTTCTAAGAGTTCTGCTGGCGGTAGCAACGCAGGCTCAAATGGCAACTCTGCACGAGGTAGCATCGCTTGCGCTAATGGCAGGGCTGTGCGATATAATGGAACAATCAGCGATTTTAGATTCAGATAACCAGCCAATGTGTAGGGACGATCTTGTATATAAATTTTTAAATCTGCAGGTAATACGCCATTTTGCACTTGGCTCAAGCGTTTATGGGTTTCTGGATAGAGAGTAATGAGTAAACGATTGCCAGAAACTCCAATAGTAGGCGCAACTGGTATTGGTTCTCTTTTTGTGCTGAAATTAAAATAGACAAACTCTTGGCCTTGCCAGGAGACTAAATATTTGAATTTTTCTGGGACGAGTTTGAGCAATTGAGCTATGATCTGCTTCATTTTTTCTGGATCTTTGAGACTAATGTTGAAGCTTACATCTGGAAGCAGGCTATTCGAGCAACTGATTGTCCACAAATATTCATCTCCCAAAGACTTTAAAAATTCTTCTAGGTTAATACCAAATTCTTGCTCCATCTTTTGAAGATGTTTCATTACCATTTCATATTCTTCGGGCTTCATGCTCTTCATCAATTCTGTCCAAGTTTCATACAAAGTCCACAAATTGAGCGGCCCATGTTCCAATGCTAAAGTTTTTTCTGGAATATAAGCAGTCAGCGTTTGAGGGACTTGAAGCCCAGGAAGTAACTTTCCTAAAATTCCTGTGCGGCCTTGAGGAGTGTAAAGATAAAAAGATTCTGCAATTTGTCCATTGCGTAGGCTAAATCCTAATGCCAGTGCATCCACTGCATTTAGGCCGGACAGATCGAGCAGCATCTGCAATTGTTCAAACTTAGGATGTTCTTGCAAGTTTTCAAGAGCAAATGTACGAATGTCTTTTAGATTTAAATAAACATACGCTCCTGGATTTCCTTGCATGAGTTCTTGTTTGACTTTTTTATATTGCTCAGATCCGCTCAATGGATTGGCTTGTTGGTAATTGGGGTCCAAAATTTCGCTTAGATATTCTAAATTGGTGCATAATAAAAAATAAGAACCAGCAAATGTGAAGCATAAGGGAAGTTTGGCTTTTTCGACGATGGTAATCGAATATCCATATTTTTCGATCACTGTTTCAGATAACTGCGCTTTTGCATAAGCTTTTTGTTTGAGTTGTTCGAAAAGGCCGGCAAAAAGCTCTGGATTTCCCTTGGTATCCCAAACAAACAAAGCAGTGGGGATTTCACTTTTCACTTCTACCACTGAGAACCACATAGGGCCTAGAAGCTTGAGTGCTTGCTTGATTTGGTCTTTAGGAACTCTTTGCAGCAGTTCTTCGGGTACAGAAGCTAAAAGATCCTGGCATTCTTTTTCTTGTAAAAATTTGGTGATATTGCTATTGCGCATTGCTTCGCATAAATTCCCATTTTCATTAATTCCTAAAAGGGCAAATGTATGGGATGGTAGTACATTTTCTAGTTTCCAGGTATCTGGCAATTGCGCCATAGCCATGCTAGCTATGAATAAAAAAGTAAAGAAAATTTTCATAATATAATCTCCTGCAAATAATTGCAAACTTTATTATCCAAGACATCCAATCTTTCTCACTTCTTCTGCTAAAGTAAGATGCTCTTGAAACCAAGTCACAAATGAATGAATCCCTTGAACAATATTTGTTTTTGGATAAAAACCTAATTTGGCTTTAGCTTTATCAATATTGGCAAAAGTAGTTTCCATATCTCCTGGCTGAGCTGGAAGCAATTGAATTTTGCCTTGCATTTGTAGCTCAGCCTCAAGTAGATGTAGAATAGCCAATGTATTCTCTGGCTGGTGGTTGCCTAAATTAAAAATTTCATAATTTGCTAATTCGGGCGTATGTAAAGCTGACAAAATTCCTTGGACTATATCAGTGACATACGTAAAATCTCGGAAATTTTTACCATAATTATAGATAGGGATGATCTGCTGCTTGACAATGGCATCACAAAATTTCCAAATAGCCATATCCGGCCTACCCCAAGGCCCATAAACCGTAAAAAAACGTAGCCCAATTGTTTGGATACCATAGATATGGGTGTATGTATAAGCGATTAACTCGTTGGATCGTTTTGTGCTTGCGTATAGACTAATGGGCGTTTCGATGCGTTGGTCCTCATGGTATGGAATTTCAGTGACATTACCATAGACACTGGAGCTGGAAGCATAAACTAGACGTTGGATATGATATTGCTTGGCCATTTCTAAAACATTGACAAATGCTTCAAGATTGTTTTTGACATAAATCCAGGGATTTTTTAAAGAATAGCGAACGCCAGGTTGTGCAGCTAAATGGCAAACTATGGTTGGTTGATAGGTTTGAAAATAAGAATTTAAGGAATCTAGGTCACAAAGGTCGCTTGTTTTGCATTGAAAGTTAGGATATTGGCTTAATACTTGATGTCTAGCTTGTTTTAAGACAGGAGCATAATAAGGATTTAGATTGTCAATTCCTAAAACTTCATTCCCATCTTTGAGCAAAGCCTGAGCTACATGAAAACCAATAAAACCGGCTGTTCCTGTGATTAAATAACGATACCGCATAGCTCGTCATCCTTGATGGCCTGCACATTGATTTGGAGAAACTGGCCACTTTGTTGTATATTGCCTGGGAATAAAACTCTGACATAATGATCTGTTAGACCAGACATTACACCTTGTTCTTCTTCGTGTTCAGCTAAAACACGAACCTGGCGGTATAAAAATTTTTGCAAATAATTTTTCGTACTTTGCTGTCCTACTTCAATGAGCAACTGTGTCCTGCGATGTTTGACATCTTCTGGAATTTTATCTGGCATCTGCGAAGCTGCTGTACGAGGCCGATCAGAGTAAGGGAATATATGCATTTTGCTAAAACCTACTTTAGCACAAAAAGTTAGGGTTGCCATGAATTGTGCTTCCGTTTCCCCTGGAAATCCAACGATCACATCTGTGCTAATTGCAGGGTTATCCAAATTTTCTCGAACTTTTTCGCAAGCTTCATAGAATTGCGCTGTCGTATAATGGCGATTCATTCTAGCCAAGATAGTATCTTCTCCTCCTTGAAGGGGAATATGAATGTGTGGAACAAGACGTTGGGAATTTTTAGCCATTAAATCAAGCAACGGAGGCTGAATTTCATTCATTTCTAAAGAAGATAACCTTAAACGAAAATCACCGGGTAATTCCACTAATTTTTCTAAAATACCTACTAAATTCCAACCCGTGTTAGTTTCCCTACCATATTGCCCTAAATGTATGCCGACCAGCACAATTTCTTTGATTCCTTGTGCTATAAAATTTTGTACTTCTTGAACTACAATTTCTGGTGCTTTGCTCATGAGCGTGCTACGTATATAAGGAATGATGCAATATGAACAAAAGGCATTGCATCCATCTTGAATTTTTACAAATGCCCTTGTATGTTCATATAATTCATGTACTGTTTCTTGAATAAACAGCAAGTCTGGGCGTGGGTGGAATAAAGATTCGGTCTGAGGTTGTTGTGCAAGAAGCTCATAAATTTTTTGTACCATCTTATTTTTTTCTGTGTTTAGAAGAACACAATTGATTTCGGGCATTTGTTTTAAAGCATCTGAATCGCGTTGGGCATAGCAGCCAGTCACTACAATCAAGCAACCTGGATTTTTTTCTCGAATTCCGCGGGCTAGTTTACGTGTTTTCTGATCGCTACGAGCGGTTACTGTACAGCTATTGATGATCACAACTTGAGGATTTTGTTCGAGGAGCACTTCTGTGCATCCTGCCTCAAGAAAATTTTCCCGAATGATTTGCGATTCATATTGATTGACTTTACATCCCAAAGTCAATAAAGCAAATGTAATTGGATAGCAACTCATAAAAGTAGTATGCCTGTTAAGACTGCGAACCTATAGAAGATTCGTGAACTTTTGCAATTGCAACTGTGATATTGTCCACTCCGCCCAAATTATTGGCCTCATCAATGAGAATAGTGAGTGCATCTGCAAGATGTTCTTGATGCTGCAGTAAAATTTCACAAATTCTTTCATCACTCACTAAATCCGTCAGCCCATCAGAGCAAAGTAAAAAAATATCATTTGGAAAAACATGATGACTTTTGGTATCCACTAACACAGATTCTGCCATTCCTAGGGCTCGAGTGATAATATTTTTATTTTGTAAAAAGATCAAATCTTTTTCTCGAATGATATTATATCGGACAAGTTCCCCAACTAAAGAATGATCTTGTGTGATTTGTTCTATGGTTCCATTGCGTAAGAGATAGATACGACTATCGCCAACACATGCAGTGATCACATAGTTTGCTTGCAGTTGCAATGCCACAATAGTCGTGCCCATGCCTTCAAAAGCAATTGTCCCACGATTTCTCTCATAGATATTTTTATTAGCTTCTTGCACTGCATGGATTAAAAATTTTTCTTGCTGGCTAGGAATTTCTGTAGGTGCCCATGATGGTAATGCATTGGGATAATGCGATTTGTACAGTTGTTGTAATGTATCTACCGCGATTTGGCTTGCAATATTGCCATCTATATGGCCACCCATACCATCAGCGACTGCAACCAGTGCAATATCAGCTAAAATAAGCCAGTTATCTTCATTACGTGTGCGCTGTCGTCCAACGTCACTTTTTGCGACCAATTCAAAGTGCATAACATTATTATCCATACTAAGTTGTAATAATTCAACTTAGATTGTTTTGGGGCCTGCAACACAAAATGTAGAGAAAAGCAAAGCAATGGCTTAATAAGCCATTGCTTTGCTTTTTAAGAAAGCTCAAAAATTACTTGCTTGTTTCTGTATCAGAACCTTCTTCGAACTCACTTGTGGTAGGTGTACTACCTTCTTCAGGGATTGTGCCTTCTTCAGGAGTTGTACCTTCTTCAGGAGTCGTACCTTCTTCAGGAGTCGTACCTTCTTCAGGAGTCGTACCTTCTTCAGGGGTTGTACCTTCTGGAGTTGTGCCTTCAGGAGTTGTGCCTTCAGGAGTTGTACCTTCAGGAGTTGTACCTTCTGGAGTTGTACCTTCTGGAGTTGTACCTTCTGGAGTTGTACCTTCTGGCAGAGCCGGTGTTACAGGGTTGCCAAGTTCTTCAATAATCGGTTCGGTCGGATTTACGACTGGCGGTGGTGGTACTACAACTGGAGGTGGTGGCTCTACTGGTGGCAATACAACTGGAGGTAGCGGCTCTATTGGAGTTGGCGGTATCACAACTGGAGGTGGCGGCTCGGGCATTGGAGGTGTAATTGGCTCTGGTTGAACTGGTGCAGGAACTTTTTCCGCTGATGGTTGTGCAGATACTTCATCTTTTTTATCCGAAGAAGAGCAAGCAGTCAAAAGCAAGCAAAGGCTCAAAGCAAAAACAACGATCACTTTCATTCAAAGTCCCTTTCAAAAAAGCATCCAGTGGATGCCTATTGATCTATGTCCAAGTTGCTCTACTTTGAGAAATGAGCAACTTATTGGTTTAAGTAAATAAATGAATAAATCAATACATGATAAGAAAAAACAACTCATCTGAACCCAGTTTAAGGGTGAGCAAACAACAAAATAATGTTTTTCCTCTATTGCAAAGATGAGTTATGTTAATGAACGATTAAGGTTGCTGGCTTTTTCCAAAGGAAAAAGTAAATCAGCACGCCGAATAATTTTGAATCTTTGAAAATAAAATTCAAAAATCTATTTGTACACAGTGGTACTTTCTTCGCTGATGATATCTTTATCAAATTCAGCATAACGAAAAATGGCCAAATGCTTTGCAAAGCCTTCTTTGATAGCACAACAAACAATTTTGTATGTCAGTGTTTCAGCGGGCAGCAAACTTGGCACTTCACCAAAAATGACCCAGTTCTCTTCTACTTCATACGAAGATGGACCTTGGCCGGAAACAAATTTCATTTTATCATCAACCTTGATTTTCAGATGAATCTTCGTGTAAGGCTTACTACCTTCGTTCCGCAGGACAATGATATAAATAGTTTGTTTGCCAACTTCCACAGGGTCTTCTGTATCATAAAAATTAGGTGTATATATGGGAGTGCCTAATATTGTAATGTCATAGTACGATTCCAAAGATTGTGCAAGCTCTAAGGAATTGCTGCGAACTTGGACTATATTGCGTATATTTCGGCATGCAGTGATGATGTTGGGACGTAGTCTAAGCTTGATCACAACAGAATCTTGATTTGGATGAATGTCATCCAAATTCCAGACTATGGTAGCAAGTTCATGATCATGAGCAGGGATGAATGCATTGGGACTTGGTTCTGCAGAAAGATATTCCAGTTCTGGCGGTAGGCAATCCAAAAGAACCAAATCTTTTGCCACACCATCACCAATGTTACTCACTGTGATGGTATATTCTGCTGCCCGATGTATGAAAATTCGCCGTGGCCCATCTTGGGCTATTCGAAGCTTAGGGCTGCCATAGGCACTCAAAAGCAAGCAAAAAAGCGAAGCAAAAACAATAGAGAATTTCATATTATAATATATATAGCCAAATTAAATATTGATACTACAAAGAGTTATTTATAAATAATAGTACCTTCTTCAGTGGAGATATCTTTGTCAAATTCGCGATAATGCAAAATTGCTGTATGCTTGGCAGAACCTTCCTGAAGAGCACGGTATGTAATTTTGTAGGTCAATGTTACTCCTGGCAAGAGGCTGGGGACTACCTCAAAAATCACTAAATCCCCATCAATTTTGTATGGACTTGGATAGGCGGAAACAAATTCCATTCCCTTTGGGGCTTTACTTTTGAGCAAGATGTGTGTGCAAGGTGCCGTACCTTCGTTACGAATTTCGACGACATATATGGTTTGTTTGCCGACTTCCACAGGGTCTTCTGTATCGTAAGTGTTGATATGAATAGCAGGAATGCCCTTATATACCACAATCTCCTCAAAAACTTCTAGAGGCTGCATAAAGGGAGACTCGATCGAATTACTATAGAGCCTTGTAAGATAACGAACTATTCCTGATCCCTGTGGACGGACCCTAAGTTTTATAATGATAGATTGATTGGGAAGTATATCTCCTAAGTTCCAGGTTACTGTGGCAAGTTCTTCTTGACTCGCCGGTTGAACCGTCGTAGGCAATGGCTCTGCCGAAAGATATTGAAATATGGACGGTAAGAAATTGATGAGAACCATCTCTTTAGCCACTGTATCACCAGTATTGGTTACGGTAATCGTATATTCTGCTGGTTTGTTGATTATGAGGCGAGTGGGACCATCTTGCGTTAATATAAAGGGAGGATCAATATTCTTACCAGCGTATAAATTCACTAGCAAGCAAAAACTAAAAGCAAAAACAAGAATTTTTTGCATTCAAAGCCTCTCTTCAACAAGGCATATAGCATTATGTAAATGCCTTCTCTTTTTAGAATTACAAAAAATTAACGGTAAATCGTGGTGCCTTCTTCGCTGATGATTTCTTGACCAAATTGATCATACTTCAAAATGGATGTATGCTTGGCAGAACCTTCCTGAAGAGCACGGTATGTAATTTTGTAGGTCAATTTTACTCCTGGCAAGAGGCTGGGGACTACCTCAAAAATCACTAAATCCCCATCAACTTTGTATGAACCTGGATAGGCGGAAACAAATTCCATTCCCTTTGGTGCTTTACTTTTGAGCAACATACGTGTGAAAAGTGCCTCAGATTCGTTACGAATTTCGATGACATATGTGGTTTGTTTGCCGACTTCCACAGGGTCTTCTGTATCGTAAGTGACGATATGAATACCAGGAATACCCTTATATACCACAATCTCCTCAAAAACTTCTAGAGGCTGCATAAAGGGAGACTCGATCGAATTACTATAGAGCCTTGTAAGATAACGAACTATTCCTGAGCCCTGTGTACGTATCCTAAGTTTTACCATGATAGATTGATTGGGAAGTATGTCTCCTAAGTTCCAGGTCACTGTCTCAAATTCTTCTTGATTCGCCGGTTGAACCGCCGTAGGCAATGGCTCTGCAGAAAGATATTGAAATATGGACGGTAAGAAATTGGTGAGAACCATCTCTTTGGCCACTGTGTCACCAGTATTGGTTACGGTAATCGTATATTCTGCTGGTTTGTTGATTATGAGGCGAGTGGGACCATCTTGCGTCAATGTAAAGGGAGGATCAATATTCTTACCAGCGTATAGATTCACTAGCAAGCAAAAACTAAAAGCAAAAACAAGAATTTTTTGCATTCCAAGCCTCCCTTAAAGTGGATTTTCGGAAATTCTAACTTGTTATGCTAGAATATACTAAAAAAAGATCCTTAATCTGTATCAATCAAAAAA
>JAKLHB010000141.1 GCA_022710345.1 Planctomycetota bacterium | reverse complement strand
CCTTGTTCAAGCTCAAAATTTCGAACCGAAAAAAAGGTAGTGCTAACACCTGAAAGAGGTGCACGAGTGTTTTTGCCAAAGTATTTCAGATGCGCATTGCCACGCACTGTGGGTGCAACTTGTACGACATTGGGAATCTTTTGAAGAATTTGCTGTGCATCATTGAGACTAAGGCTTTGAAAGCTTCCGAGCATAACGCCGCGCATTCCGCGTTGTCCAGGCCGGATGACTAACAAGTTTGTGCCCAAGGAGGTGATGCGCTCCATAACTTTAGAAGTCGCACCTGCAGCCAAGGCTAGTAAAGAAATCACTGCACCAACACCAATAATGATCCCCAGCATGGCTAAAAAAGAGCGTAATTTATTAGCAAACAGGCTTCGGATCGCAACTTTTAAGATAGTCCAAAAAAGCATACAAAAGCTCCTATGTCTTTCCAAATTCAGGATTTAGTTTGCTTTCTAAAATGCGTCCGTCGCGTAGATGGATTTGCAGCCTGCAATATTTAGCAACATCAGGTTCGTGGGTGACAATCACAATGGTGCGGCCTTGAGCATTGAGGTCTGTGAACAGCCGCATGATTTCATCACCGGTTTTGGTATCCAAATTTCCTGTGGGCTCGTCTGCCAGAATAATGGCGGGGTCATTCACAATAGATCGAGCAATCGCCACTCGCTGTCTTTGTCCACCAGAAAGTTGATTGGGTTCATGATGCATTCGATCTTTGAGGCCTACGATTTCCAAAGCAGCGCGGGCCAGGTCTTTTGTATTTTGACGATTGGCATACAAAAGAGGCAATTCTACATTTTCCACAGCATCCATACGTGGAAGCAAGTTAAAACTTTGGAAAACAAAACCAATGCGTTGGCTTCGAATATTGGCCAAGTCATCTTTGCCTAATTTAGCCACGTCTTTTTCTTCCAAAAAATAACGGCCAGAATCCGGACGATCTAAACAGCCAAGAATATTCATTAACGTAGATTTTCCACTACCCGATGGTCCCATGATGGCCACCATATCGCCTTGAACAATTTCTAAATCAATGCCATCCAAGGCACGCAGCTTTGTGCCAGCAATGGTATAGGTTTTAACCAATGCTTCCAGCCGGATCATTTTCTGCCTCCTGCTTGTACAGAAGCCCGTACGACCCTACGACCACCTTTCATGGAAGAAGCATTTTGCCAACGGCTTTGTACCATGCCTTTTTCCAAAAATACAGTATCGTTTTCCTGAAGCCCTTCCAAAATTTCAATTTTTGTGCCATCATCAATGCCAACTTTAACTTCTCGTTCCTCGGCCTGTCCATCAGGCAGAGCAAGCTGCACAAAATATCTCCGGCTTCTAGGGGAATGAAGCTTGAGTTTGGATTCCGCGATGCTTGAATCTTGGGAAGGATCAGATGATTTTTCAAAAACAGGCTTTTCTGATGGAATTGATTCGGGCTGCGCTGGTTGAGTCCCTTGCGCTGGTTGAGCCCCTTGCGCTGGTTGAGCCCCTTGCGCTGGTTGAGTCCCTTGCGTTGGTTGAGCCCCTTGCGCTGGTTGAGTCCCTTGCGCTGGTTGAGTCCCTTGCGTTGGTTGAGCCCCTTGCGTTGGCTGAGTCCCTTGCGCTGGTTGAGTAGTTCCTGGCTTATCTGGTTTTGGCTTGTCTGGGCGATGTCTTCGAGGACGCTCTGGTGAAGATGTTTTTTCATCACCTTGGGCCAACACGCTTTCCTTTTCAGATGCGATTTCTTCCAGAGATTTTTGATACACTGCTTCAGATGGAATCAACAGTGTCGAGAGCCGTTCTACTGCTATAATCTTTACATTTGCAGTCATTTCAGGCTTGAGTAGCTTTTTAAATTTGCCTAAAACTTCAATCTTAACTTCAAAAGTTACCACATTGGAAGTGCTCACCCCTTTGGTAGAAATTAAGACCACTTTGCCTGGAAATTGACGATCTGGATATGCATCTGTTGTAACAGCAACATCTTGACCTAATGAAACCCGACCAATATCGCTTTCATCCACAGAAGCTAAAATAAAGATTTGCGAAAGGTCAGACAAGATCATAATCGTAGTGCCACCACCCACATTACTGATTCCAGAAGAAATGATTTGTCCAATTTGGATCTTACGCTCAGAAACAATGCCGTCAATCGGGGCAAAGACTTTGGTATCGCTAAGCCGTTGCTGTGCCTTGATTAAATCAATTTCATCCAATCGAACTTGGGATTTAGCCAATTCTAAGTCCTGTTTCTTCACTTCAATCGCCATTTCTTCGAGCTTGAGCTCTTCGATTCCAATTTGGGCACGCTCCAGGGCAGAAGTTGCTTCAATGTAGGATGCTTCAGCACTTTCAAATTCATTGGGGCTAACCAATTTGCTTTGAAGCAATTCTCGAACTCGCTTCAGCTTAGTTTGCGTATCATTGGCATGAGCCTGGGCAGAACGTAAGTCTGCCTCACTTTTTTTACGCGCTGTAGCTAATCTGGTTTGGGCAATTGCCAGATTTTGTTCGGCTTGTGCCAAACGAGCCTTGGATGCAGTGAGCGTGATATTGGCTTGTTGCTCCAACCGGCTCTCATCCACAGGATCAAGCTTCACCAAAAGCTGGCCTTCTTTAACTGGATCGCTGATTTCAAATGGGACTTCGATCACCTGACCGCTTGATTTGCACTTGATTTCTACATCTCGATTAGAAACCACTTTGCCTGTAGTGTCCACGATGAGAAAAATAGGGCCGCGTTCTACAGAAGCAGTTTTTGGCTTTTGATCCTCTGCTTGTAACGTATCTGAGTCTGCGAATTTCCAATAATAAACTCCAGCACCTAGCCCAACAATGACTAAAAAAATTAAAAACTTTGTCATAGCATTTTCCATAGGAATTACTCCAAGTATTTAAATAAATTGGAGTAGCATAAAAAAATAAGAAAATTTATGCATTCCTCGACATTTGTGTGTGCAAAAAAGTTTTTAGAGAAGCAATTGTGATGGTACGATTTCGTGTCTGTTGAGCAATTTTGCTCAATGCTTCATTAGGAGAAGTTGTTGTTATGCCAAGATATATAGCATTTTCTAATAACTCTTGGTAAACTTGAGTTTCATTGCTGCTGAGAAATAGCATGAATTGTCCTTTAATTGAACCATAAAAAATACACGCATGATAAAGGAAAAAAAGTGGTAAAATTATACACTTAAAATGCAAAAAAAACAAATTTTAGAAATTTTTTCAAACCAAAGCTAAGAAAGGCATGCATGCAGACATATCGTTATTTCGTCCAATTCGTTTTCTTAGGGATCACCCTTTTCGCTGTATTTGCGGTTCAGGGAAATGCAGAGGCTTGGTGTCCTTTTGGAGGAATAGAAGCTCTTTATCTATATATTCAAGAAGGAGTTATGCCGTGCTCTCTCAATATATCCAATTTTTATATTTTAGCATCTGTGTTGATTCTGACCATTGTAATGCGCCGCGTGTTCTGTGGCTATGTGTGTCCTATAGGCACTATTTCGGAATGGATTGGTAAACTTGGGAAATGGATGCAACTTCCTCAGTGGAAAGTATCAAAAGTGCCCAATTTTTGGCTTTCCTGGCTCAAATATCCAATTCTTGGTCTGATTTTATATTTTACCTATCAGACTGGAGAACTTTGGTTTCGAGGAATAGACCCATGCTATGCTCTTTTGAGTCGGCACGGAGAAGACATTACATTTTGGGCTTATGTTGTATGCGGGATCATTGCACTTGCTTCTTTGCTGATCTCTGTTCCATTTTGCCGCTGGCTGTGTCCTCTGGCAGCAGCGCTCAATCCAATTTCCAGGTTTGGACTTACAACAGTGCAACGCAATGTTGCTCAATGCATTCAATGCCAAAAATGCGCCCAAATATGCCCGATGGCTATTCCAGTGGCTCAAATGACAGAAGTAAACCAATCACGCTGCACTTCCTGTCTTCAGTGTGTGGATCAATGTCCTGTACCCAAAACTTTAACCTGGGGGCCATCTTTGGAGACCCAACATCCTGCTTTGATGACTTGGCCACGATGGATTTTGTTTGTGCTTCTATTCTTAGTGCTTACAGCAGGCATTGGATTGTATCAAGCTTTTCCCTTACCTGGATTTATAAAATTTCGAGGCGAACCTGCTGCTTCAACAGCCCAAATTCATTTGGAAATTCAAAATCTTACTTGCAGAGGCCGAGCAAATTTGTTATTCTATTTTCTGACTCGGGATGACCATTATGCAGTGCCAGGCTATTTACAATTAGAAGTATGGCCACATCCTCAACAAGGCAAGGCGAGGATCACGTATGACCCACAACAAACGAACGCAGAAGCCATTGCAGAAGCCATTCTAGAGCCATATTTTGATATTGAGCAGAATATTTGGCGAGAATCTCCATTCCAGATTCTTGGGCCATAATCTCCTAGGTATATGCATTGCAAACAGAAAGGGCAATGTATGCCAAAAGTCAATATTGATCGGGATAGGTGTAAAGGTTGTGAACTATGCACCCAAGCCTGCCCTCAAGAAATTATCAAAATGTCCAAAAACATCAATCTCAAAGGATATTTTTATGCAGAAGTGGTGGACCAATCTCGTTGCATTGGCTGCCGCTTGTGTGCGATCAGTTGCCCTGATGTAGCCATTGATGTATTGATCAATGGTGTCCAATATGTCTATTTTGAGTATTGATCAGATTCCAGCAAATCATTTTCTCAATGGAGGCAGTGCATTTAAGCTATTATGCACTGAACTGTTATGAAAAAATTGATGAAAGGATGCGAGGCATTGGGCGAAGCGGCAATCCGGGCAGGTTGTCGTCATTTTTTTGGCTACCCAATCACTCCCCAAACTGAGGTGCCTGAATACTTATCACGACGATTGCCTGAAGTAGGCGGAGTGTATGTACAAGCTGAAAGCGAAGTTGCAGCATCCAACATGATCTATGGCTGTGGAGCGGCTGGTGTCCGTGTATTCACATCATCCTCTAGCCCAGGCGTAAGCTTGATGGGTGAAGCACTTTCGTACATGGCTGGTTCAGAAGTTCCTGTTGTGGTCATCAACAT
This sequence comes from Planctomycetota bacterium, assembly GCA_022710345.1. Classification (GTDB taxonomy): domain Bacteria; phylum Planctomycetota; class Uabimicrobiia; order Uabimicrobiales; family JABWCH01; genus JAKLHB01. The sequence continues at coordinate 6,891 of JAKLHB010000141.1, read as the reverse complement.
CGTGCGTGGTGGGCCAGGTTTAGGCGGAATTTTGCCAGCTCAATCTGACTATTTCCAAGGCACTCGTGGTATGGGGCACGGCGATTTCCACCTCATTGTTTTAGCACCTGCCAGTGTTCAGGAAGCCGCTGATTTAATGATGGAAGCCTTTGACATTGCCGAACAATATCGCAATCCAGTCATGGTCATGGGTGATGGCATTATTGGCCAGATGATGGAACCAGTTGAATTTAAAGAACCAAAGCAACGCCAATTGCCTCCTAAAACTTGGGCTACCAATGGTGCCAAGAATCGCCCTCCCAATCGTATCCATTCATTATTTTTGGATCCAGTGAAACTGGAAGATCACAACTGGAAGCTCAAACGCAAGTATGATGAAATCGAAAAAAATGAGCAGCGTTGGGAAGTTTATTCTACGAATCGCGAGTATGATTTGCTCATTGCAGCATACGGAACCACAGCCCGAATCGCCAAAACCTCAATTGATATGCTTGCTTCAGAAGGAATTTTTGTAGGTTTGGTACGTCCCATTAGCCTGTATCCATTCCCGTATCAAGCTGTCCGCGAAGCAGCAATGAAAGCCAAACAAATTTTGGTCGTGGAAATGTCAACAGGGCAGATGGTGGATGATATCAAGTTAGCTGTGGCAGAGCATCGGCCTATCCATTTCTATGGCCGCACTGGCGGTATTGTTCCAAGCCCAGATGAAATTGCTCAACATATTCGAGAGCTTTTGAGTAAAAAATAACGAAAAGGGACAAATTATGAAAGCAATTTTTACTCGGCCCCAAAGCATGTCCACTACGCCTACGCACTATTGCCCTGGCTGCACACATGGCATCATCCATCGTCTTGTAGCTGAATCATTGGATGAATGCCAAGTTCGTGAAAAAACCATAGGCGTAGCACCCGTAGGTTGCGCAGTGCTTGCTTACAATTATTTTGATGTAGATTTTATTGAAGCACCACATGGCCGTGCCCCTGCTGTAGCAACTGGTGTCAAGCGCGGGCTTCCAGATCGCTTTGTATTCACATACCAAGGAGATGGTGATCTGGCATCCATTGGCACAGCCGAGATCATTCATGCAGCCAATCGTGGCGAGAAGATTTCGGTCATTTTTGTCAACAACGCAATCTATGGCATGACTGGTGGCCAAATGGCACCCACAACACTGCCCAACCAAGTCACTTCAACATGCCCCAATGGCCGTGATGTAACAACCGCTGGGTATCCAATTCGTGTGTGCGAATTGCTCAGTGCCCTACAAACCGATGCGTTCATCGCTCGTGTGTCTGTGCACTCACCCAAAAACATCATTGCAGCCAAAAAGATATTGCGTCGGGCTTTCCAATATCAAGTGGAAAATCGTTGTTTTACTTTGGTTGAATTTCTTTCCACTTGCCCTACAAATTGGGGGCTTGCGCCCAAAAAAGCCACAGAATGGCTCGATAAAAACATGATTCCTTATTACCCGTTGCGCATTTTTAAGACACCTGAGCAAGGTGTGCTTCCAGCATAAAATTGGATCGCGTCCTCCTGGAGGAGGATTCATGGAAAGGTGATCTTATGCAAACCGAAGTAATTATGGCTGGTTTTGGTGGTCAAGGCATCATGCTCATTGGCAAACTTTTGGCCTATGCAGGCATGGAAGAAGGCAAAGAAGTATCTTGGCTGCCCTCATACGGCCCTGAGATGCGCGGTGGCACAGCCAACTGCACAGTTGTCCTTTCGGATCGGCCTATTGGCTCCCCTGTGATTGATTCACCATCGTCATGCATCATTATGAATCGGCCCTCGTTGGATCGTTTTGCTTCCAAAGTCAGAAAAAATGGTCTTTTGATCATCAATAGTTCGCTGATTGATGTACCATCACCCCGCACGGATTTAGAGGTATTGTATGTGCCATGCAATCAAATCGCAATTCAGTGTGGCAATGGTAAAGCTGCAAATATGGTGGCACTAGGAGCTTATGCTGGTAAATCTGGCATTGTAAGTCTCGATACACTGAATTCCCTAGTCCATCACCAATTTGGAGGAAATGCAAGTTTGGTGGCATTGAATATCCAAACTCTCCAAAAAGGCTATGACTTAGGCAAAGGAACTCATTCATAATATTGCATGATCAATCCTACATTTTATCAAAGAAAGAACATGCTATGGAATGTGTGGATGCAACTAAATTGGAGCAAATTTTTCAGCGTTATCCTCAAAACGAAAGCTCCTTGATCATGGTTTTACAGGACATCCATGATCTTTTCCATTTTTTGCCATGCGATGCCTTAACACTCGCGGCAGAAAAGCTGGGTGTTCCATTATCGCGCGTGTTTAGCGTTGCGACTTTTTATAAAGCGTTTAGCCTTAAACCAAAAGGAAAAACTGTGGTGCGAGTCTGCATGGGCACTGCATGCCATATTCGTGGAGCAGAACAAGTACTATGCGAAATCGAACGCAACCTCAAGATCAAACGTGGAGATACAACAGAAGATTTGGGCTTCACTTTGGAAACTGTCAACTGTGTAGGTGCGTGCGCCATGGCTCCTGTGGTCGTTGTGAATGAAGAATACCATCGAAATGTAACACCGATCGAAGTACCCGAATTGTTGAAGCGTGAGGGAGAGCCGCATGAAAATTAAGTCCTTGAACGATTATCAGGCCTTGCAAGCCCAATTGCTGCAAGAGCAGCCCCAAGACCAAAAAAAAATCTTGGTTTGCTGCGGCACAGGCTGCCGTGCAGGCGGTAGTTTGCAGATTGCTGAAGAACTCGATAAACGTTTGCAAGAGCAAGGCATTCAACAAAAAGTACAAGTAGTTGTCAAAAAGCCAGGCTGTCAAGGTATGTGCGAAAAGGGACCTTTGGTATGGTTTATGCCCCAAGGCATCTTTTATTGCTGTGTGAAGCTCAGTGATATACCTGAGATTATTGAAAAAACCATCAAAAAAGGCGAAATCATGGATCGCCTTTTATACAAAGACCCAGGCACAAAACAAAAAGTCGAACATCATCATGACATCCCATTTTTAAGCAAGCAGCATCGTCTGATTCTGCGCAACATGGGAATCATTGATCCAATGGACATTCGAGACTATATCCGCATGGGCGGGTATCAAACTTTGATCGAAGTCCTCACGCAAGCACGCAACCCCGACAGCATCATTGAAGAAATTGAAAAATCAGCTTTACGCGGTCGAGGCGGCGGCGGATTCCCGACTGGTAGAAAATGGCGTTCTTGCAAAAAAGTCCCTGGCCCAAGATATGTGGTCGGAAATGGCGATGAAGGCGATCCTGGCGCATTTATGGATCGCAGTTTAATGGAAGGCGACCCCCATTCTGTGCTCGAAGGTATGATCATTGGCGCGTATGCAGTGGATTCTCACGACGGTTATATCTATGTACGCCATGAGTACCCACTTGCTGTAAAACACCTCACCCATGCCATTGAAGAAGCCCGTGAATACGGCCTATTAGGCCAAAATATCCTTGGCACAAATTTTAGCTTTGATATTCATATCAATCGAGGCGGCGGAGCATTTGTGTGCGGAGAGTCAACGGCTTTGATGCGATCCCTGGAAGGTAAAGTCGGAGAACCACGCGCAAAATACATCCATTCTACAGAACGCGGACTATTTGATAAGCCCACAGTGCTCAATAACGTAGAAACATGGGCCAATGTGCCTTTGATCATCAAATATGGCTCTGCCTGGTTCCGCAAAATTGGTACAGAAAAGAGTCCAGGTACCAAGATTTTCTCCTTGGTTGGCAAAGTCAAAAACACAGGGCTTATTGAAGTAGCTATGGGCACTACCCTGAGAGAGATCATTTTTGGTCTTGGCGGCGGCATCATCAATGATCGTCCGTTCAAAGCCGTCCAAACCGGTGGTCCAAGCGGTGGTTGCTTGCCAGCATCAGCATTGGATTATTCTGTAGATTTTGATACATTGACCACAGCAGGCTCCATGATGGGCTCTGGCGGTATGATTGTGATGGATGATCGTACGTGCATGGTAGATGTCGCCAAATATTTCACCCACTTCCTCATTGAAGAATCTTGCGGCAAATGTTTACCTTGTCGAGAAGGCCTGCCTCAACTTTGGAATATACTCAACGAAATTAGCCTGGGACATGGCAAAGTCGAGGATTTGGACAGAATCGCAGAACTATCGCAAGTGATCGCAGATAGCTCATTATGCGCACTAGGCACCAGTTCACCCAATCCAGTTCTCAGCACCTTAAGGTATTTCAAAGATGAATACCTGGCCCATATTGTGGAAAAACGCTGCCCAGCAGGCGTATGCAAAGCATTGGTATCCTATAAAATTCAAGATGTTTGCGTAGGCTGTGGTGCATGCATCCGTGCTTGCCCGGTCCAGGCAATTATTGGCGAACGCAAGAAAAAGCATGAAATCATCCAAGCCAAATGCATTCAGTGTGGCTCATGCTACGCAGTCTGCAAATTCAATGCAATTGTGACTGGGCCAAAAGTTTCATAAGAAAATTGCTAGAATGAGCAATCTCTACTTTGCTCATCCTGGCCTATTGCAGAGGAAAAAATATGATCCTTACCATGGATGGCAAATCTTATATTGCACAGGAGAATGAGACAATCCTGCAAGTGGCCAAACGCGCCAAAATCCATATTCCAACATTTTGCCATAAAGAATGGACAGAACCTTATGGCGGATGCCGTCTTTGCTCTGTGGAAATTACAAGAAAAGCTTGGGATGGATGGTCCAAGCTCGTCACTGCGTGCAATCATCCTGCCCAAGATGGCTTAATCATTTTCACACATTCAGAACGTGTGATTCGTACCCGAAAAGTTTTATTGGATTTGCTTTTGGCACGTTGCCCAGACACCATAGAAGTGCAACAGCTTGCGGCTGAGTACGGCATTGAGCAGACTTCCTATAAACCCCGCGAAAAGCCAGACAACTGTATTTTATGCGGCTTATGCGTTCGTGCCTGTGAAGCCATTGGAGCAAATGCAATCTCCACAATCAACCGGGGCATAGAAAAAATAATATCCACTCCATTCCTAAAACCCAATGCAGTATGCGTCGGCTGCGCTGCATGTGCCGAAGTTTGCCCCACTGGCCATATCCATTATAGAGAAATGGAAGGAAAACGTTACATTTGGCGGCACCCATTTGAAATGGTTCGTTGCACTGTATGTGGCCGCGGCCATATCACTGTTGCCCAAATGGAACACTTTATCAAGCGCACTGGCTTGCCCAAAAGCTATTTTGAAAAATGCGAACTATGCCATAAAAAAGAAACCGCCCAAACTTTTTATCGTATCCAAGCATAATTAAAAACAAGAATAGGCTTGAGGTAGCCTACCTCAAGCCTATTCTTGTATGAGATTTTTACGCTCTTTATGCTAGATCAGCGACATTCGATGATCAGTCTATGCAATAACTCCATTTCATTTCTAGGATATTTCTTTCTTTGCTAAGAAAGGTATTGTGATGAACAATTTATTGAGAAATCATTTGTACTTCTGTTTTTTTCTATACCTCGCAATTCTTCCGATTTTTGGCCAAAATTGGGTCACGGTAGGCACTGCTGGGTTTTCCGCCGGTGTAGCAGATTATACCTCGCTAGCATTAGACAGCAGCAATGTGCCTTATGTCGCTTACAGGGATAATGTAAATAGCGGGAAAGCAACGGTCATGAAATTCAATGGCACCAGTTGGGTCACAGTAGGCACTGCTGGGTTTTCCGCCGGTGTAGCAAATTATACCTCGCTAGCGTTAGACAGCAGCAATGTGCCTTATGTCGCTTACAGGGATGTTGCGCATAGCAATCAAGCCGCAGCCATGAAGTTCAATGGTACCAGTTGGGTACCCGTAGGCGCTACTGTGTTTTCCGCTGGTGCAGCATATTGTCCCTCACTAGCGTTAGACAGCAGCAATGTTCCTTATGTCGCTTACTCGGATTCTGCGAATAGCTCGAAAGCCACGGTCAGGAAATTCAATGGCACCAGTTGGGTCACAGTAGGCACTGCTGGGTTTTCCGCTGGTTCAGTAGACGTAATCTCGCTAGCGTTTGATAGCAGCAATGTTCCTTATGCCGCTTACTCTAGCTCGAAAGCCATAGTCATGAAATTCGACGGCACCAGTTGGGCTCCTGTAGGCACTGCTGGGTTTTCGCTTGGTGCAGCAAATCCTATTTCTCTAGCGTTAGACAACAGCAATGTGCCTTATGTCGCTTATAGAGATAGTGCTACTGGCGGCGGGAAAATCACGGCCATGAAATTCAATGGCACCAGTTGGGTCACGTTAGGCATTGCTGGGTTTTCCGTCAATGCAGTAAATGATGTCTCGCTAGCGTTAGACAGCAGCGATATTCCTTATGTCGCTTACGTGGATTCTGGGATTAGCTATAAAGCTATGGCCATGAAATTCAATGGCACCAGTTGGGTACCAGTAGGCACTGCTGTGGTTTCGGCTGGTCAAGCAGCTTATATCTCGCTAGAATTGGACAGCAGTAATGTGCCTTATGTCGCTTACTCGGATAATGCGCATAGCAATAAAGCCACGGTCATGAAATACCAAGCCCCTACCCCGATTGAGTTGCTGTTGTTCAAGGCCGAATATTGCGAGGATCACGTAGCCATCACCTGGGAAACCGCAACCGAGATTGCCAATGCAGGATTCCATATCTGGAGAAGCGAATGCGAACAGGCAGGCCAGGCTCCTTTACCAGGCACCTATACAAAAATCACGGGATTGCTCATCCCAGCCCAAGGCGGAGCCAGTTGGGGCGCAAAGTACAGTTTCAACGACTTTGCCATAGAACCAGGCAAGACATACTGGTACAAGCTCGAAGACATCTCAACCCAAGGATTGAGTAGATTCCATGAGCCGATGAAAGTAGAAACCAGCAAATAGGC
>JAKLHB010000140.1 GCA_022710345.1 Planctomycetota bacterium | reverse complement strand
CATTGCTTAGTCTTGCAATAGTGATGTCAAAACCAGCATAGAATCCTGATATGATTGGGCTGCAGAGATTGAAGAAACAGAATGGCAAATATGTTAGGGTTGAGATGTTGAGCACTGAGCTATTGTATGCGCCACAACTGTTCCAAGGAATGAGCACTGAGGTTACAGTGCCCGCGTCTTCGAGTGCGCGCGATAGGTTTTTAGGATGCAGGCCCATAGCAGGATAAGAATTGCGGAACATACGGCCAGGCACGACAATCGCTAAATATTGATCACAGGCAACAATATTCACAAAAATACAACTGGCCAGCGTTGCGCCAATTAAAGTACCAACTCCATGCACAAATTTCATAATGGACAATGCAATTTTCTGCAACATGCCTGTGCCTTCCATAGTTCCACCAAACACCATGGCCATGAGGATCAACCAAACAGTATTGAGCATACCGAACATCCCACCTCGGTTGAACAATTTATCAATGATTTCTGAGCCAGAGGCAAATGTGAACCACGAAGCATTGTCCGGTCCAAATCCGCGGCATGCGGCCATCATCACAACTTCATACACCCCTGCCCATGACCAAGGTTCCTTGCGCGCAGCCAAAAATCGAGTAATGAGATCTTGCTGGAAAATCACAGCAAAAAGAGCGCTGATGAGGATGGAAATAATCAAGGCAGGAATAGCCGGCATTTTCTTCACAATCATCACAATGACTAGGATAGGTACCAAAAAAAGAATTGGATTGAGATTGAATTGGGTGGACATGGTATCCAAAACTGTTTGCACTGTTCCTAGATCAGTGGTTTGGCCTTGGAAAAAAAAGCCTAGGATAAAAAATCCTGTAATTGCTATGGTAATGGAAGGAACTGTGGTGTACATCAAATGACGTACGTGAGTGAAGAGGTCTGTGCCTGCCATGGCTGGAGCAAGATTTGTGGTATCGGAAAGAGGGGAAATCTTATCACCAAAATAAGCACCGGAGATAATCGCACCTGCGACCATTCCATCGGGAATGCCTAAAGTGCGGCCAATGCCTACGAGTGCAATGCCTATGGTTCCTGTGGTTGACCAGCTACTGCCTGTGGATACAGACACAATGCAGCATACAATACATGCAACAGGTAAAAACACAGTGGGATTGATCATCTTGAGGCCATAGTAGATCATCAGTGGCACAACCCCGCTCAAGATCCACAAGCCAATCAAGGCACCAACGAGAATCAAAATTAAAATAGCTTGCATGGACAGGCCAATGGATGCAATGATTTGCTTTTCAATTTGAGCAAAGCTTTGTTTATAAACGAGCATACCGATAGACATCGCCAAAAAGCCTGTGAGTAGCAAGCTGACTTGATTGGGGCCAAAAGCAGCATAATCTTGATAAACAGCAATATTAAAACCTAAAAGCGAAATCAAGAATACAATAGGGATCAAAGAAATCAGAAGGCTAGGTTTATGTTGTGAATCCATCATACCATTTGCGCACAAAAACTTCAGCCCCTTATGCAGGAGAAGAAGAAGTGCGTCCTATTTCTGTTAAACATAGATAAAAAAAGAAAAGCGGTATCTACATAGATACCGTGGAACTAGGATTTGTCAAGTGTAGAGTAGGTATGTGTTCAAAAGTCCTAAGATGGGAACCTAAATAAAGCAGCGCGTTGAAAAAACGTAGTCGTAGCCATGAGAGCGAGCGACATAAAATTACATGTTTTCTCTTGTGCAAAGTCTTTGCATCAGAATGTCTAGTTTTTCATGGTTGAGTTGCATCGTTTGTTTCCTGAAAAATCGCTCACGCCAACGTTCAATCAAGGCTACGGCTACGCTGATGTTGACGATGCATCTACCATGAGATGCCAAGAAACTTAGTTGACTGACTAGTTATCTTGCATAAAAACCTATTTTAATAACGATTTCATTATATCAACCAATTTTGGACCAGTAATAAATCCGACCTGGCGGCGGATTTCTTTTCCGTCAGCCTTTAGGAAAAGAAGCGTAGGATATGCGCTGACATTATATTTACGGCAGAACTCAATTTGCTTATCGCCATCCACTTTGAGCAAAACAAATTTAGCAGAAATATTGATAAAATCAGGATGTGTAAAGGTTTCTTGGTCGAGTTTTTTGCACCAACCACACCAATCCGTGTAGCAATCTACAAAAACAATGCGATTGGTTTCTGCTGCCTTTTTGAAGGCCAAAGCAATGTCTGTATACCATACCAACAACAGCGGTGTTTTATTAGAATTCACTGTGTATAGAGGATAAAATTGGGGCATGTCTTGAGTCATGGTCTGAACATATTGGCCCAATACTTCTTTCATAATGGTAATTAAAGCATCTGCATTGAGGAATCCTTTGATCCTGCGTACTTCATCACCATTGGGTTTGAGGAATAGCATGGTGGGATATGCACGCACACTATACTTTGTGCAAAAAGCGGGTTCTTTATCTCCATTCACTTTCAAAAGCACAAAATTAGTAGAAAGTTCTTGGAAACGTGGATCTGTGAAAGTTTCTTGATCGAGTTTTTTGCACCAACTGCACCAATCTGTGTAGCAATCCACAAACACGAGCTTGCCCGTATTTTGAGCTTGTTGGAATGCTTGTTCAATGTTGTAATTCCAAGGCAATTCAGCGTAGCTCAGAGAGCAAAGGATAGCAATGCTTAGCAATAGAGTGATACGCATAGATAACTCCTTCTAAATTGATGTAGAATAATTACTTAATAAAATATAGTAATAACGTCCCGTTCACATTGCCAATTAAAATTTGTTGCGTTTTTCGGGTGAGCGCTAATGCACAAGGTTGCGAATCCATCGGGATTGTCTGAACTTTTTTACCATTTGGCCAAGACCAAATTTCCAGTTTGCGATCTGTGGCAATGACCAGGCTTTTGGATTTGATGAGATGAATGAATTTTTTGATACCTGCTACAGCAAATTCATTTGTTTTTTCAAATGTACTGATTTTCCATACTTTGACCAATCCATCTTCGCTACCTGTGAATAGAAATTCATCATCTGTACTCAAAGTCATGGTAAAAATAGTCAGAGTATGGGCTTCTATGGTCTGGATCAGGGCACCAGTCTGGCTGTTCCAAATACAAAGCTTGCCACTCCAATGGCCAGTCAAGATGCGATTTTGCGGTTCAAGGAATAGGGCAGATTCAAAGCTTTCGGAGGTTTGGACATTGAAGACAAGTTCCCCTGTTGCAACCTTCCATTTGCAAAGATTTCCATCCCATCCGCCTGAATAAAGGAATTGGCTGTCTTGAGTGAATGCAAGCCAACGTATTTTGTTGCTATGGGCTTCCAGGCGGCCTAAATATTGCTGTGTCACTGCATGATATAGCAAAATGCTGGAGAATTCTGCAACTGCGATTTTGCTAGAGTCATTGGAGAATGCAACAGCCCCGACTTCCATTGTTGCAGGCAACTGAAAAATCTCTGCACCACTATTGAGATCCCAACCGCGTATGGTACGATCTAGACTAGCGGTGATAAATTGGCGGCTGTCTGGAGAAACAGCAAGTGCTGTGATTTCTTGGAAATGACCTAGAACAGGCAATTTTTCTTGCTGTGTGGCCATATCCCATATTTTCATTAAATGATCACCAGAACCTGTGAGCATGGTGGTCTCTGTTGCATCCACTGCTACAGCCATAATAGGCTCTTGATGTGCAGGGAAAACAGAAAGCAATTTGTTGGTTTTCAAATCCCAGAAACCAACTTTGCCGTCTTGGGTTGTGGAGATCAGACCTTCGCTCTTGCGCAGGCTAACTAGATGTGTGATCATCTGATCATGGCCTTGCAATTGCTTTATTTCTCCATTTTCTAAATTGTAGGAATACAGCAGCCCTTCATTATCACTGACAAAAACATGGGTGCCGGTTGCATCAAAAGCCACGGCTTTAGGATAATTTTTGGGCAATGTGAAGGTTTGCAAGAGTTGGCCTTGGGTATCCCAAATACGAGCTGTTTGATCCCAGCCAACTGTGGCAATTTTGGTACTATCATACGAAAAAGCAACTGCAACCACATAGTCTGTGTGGCCCGTGAACTCTTTGGCAACCGCCAATTGAGCAATGTCTATGAGCACGACCTTAGATTCTGCACCAGTCACCATATAGCGACCATCTGCAGAAAGAGCTAATCCAGAGCTGGCTTCTTTTTTAAAGCTAAAAACGATTTCTTCTTTGGCTACATCCAGTAGCCGAATCAGTGTCTCTGTTCAGCAACTGTCTTCTAAGGCAAGTTTAGTCCCATCTACGGTATAAGCTAAATCAACAATTCCATGTTCTACGTTGCTCAAGGTTTTAAGCTTTTTGCCCGTAGAGCGTTCCCAAATTGTAATGGATTTTTCATTACCAGAGACGATGGTTTGTCCATCTGGGGAAAACGCCACGCCTCTCACTGGTGTATCATGCTTAAAATATTCAGTCCCAAATGAATGAACTGGCTGCGCTATGAGTGCACCAATACATAAAAATATAAAAACAAATAGATATATGCGCATTTTTTGAAACCTCCTTACAGATATTCCACTTTTCTAAGTATAGCGATAGAACTTCATATTTGCAATCAAATTTGTCATGAATTGTATGTATTTTTTTTCTTGCAAAGCAAGTCCCTAGTGATTATACTAGGAATGTTTACTTTGAATACTTGGATAAGGAATAAACCAACGGCAATGGTCCTTTATTCAGTTTAATTTTTTATAAATATTGAAGTTTTATTTGTAAGGGAATACCAGGAGGTGTCATGTCATGGGAAAGAACATATTTTTTTTATCTTTACTTTGCTTGGGCTTGCTTATTAATCCATCTGCCGCACCAGTTGTTTGGGTAGATTGGACAAGCGGCACTGCAGGTGCCAACGGAGTAGCAAATGGGACTTTAACTCTAGGTACTACAAGCGTTAATGTGAATTACTCAGGTGAAATTGCATTCATCCAAACCAGTGGTGGGATCAACTATTGGACCCCATCTGGTGCGTATCTAAGTACATCCGTTGACAATGCTCCTGCAACTACAGATATCATTGCTCTTTCTTATACTACAACAAAAACGATTACTTTTTCACAAGCTGTTGACAATCTTTTTTTCGCATTTATAAGTCTCAATGTAAATGGGTACCAATTCAATCGTGACTTTGAAATTGTTAGTTGTGGCACAGGATATTGTGGCAGTGGAACTTTAAGCAAAACCAATCCTTCAGCCGGCGTTTACCAACTCAATGCGACGAGTGGCGAGCCTCATGGTGTCATCCGTTTTACTGGTAGCGTTACATCCATCACCTGGACTAGCCTGATTAACGAATATTGGAATGGGTTCACCGTTGGCACATACGGGCTGGCCCCAGTGCCTGAGCTTTCTTCATGCTGGCTTTTGGGCATTGCCCTTATCGCTCTTTTTGTGCGCTTAAGAAGACAATAATCATAACATAGCTTTTATCCGCAGATTGCATAGATAGAGCAATCAAAAACACTGGTTTACTCCAAACAGGATCTGCGGATTACTTTAACCAAAGGAAGTTTATTATGGATTATGTAGAGCAGCTACTCGCTTTCAATGGAGATTATCAAAAGGGTGATCTAAGCAAATTAGCAGAGGCAGAAGCATTCGCGGAAGAAGTTCCAGTAGAATATAAAAGTGTGGTATATGCTTTGGTAGCGCAATTTGCTCTTCTCAACAATGATTTTTCCAAAGCTGAGTTTGCGATTCAACAAAGCAATGCTCATTTTTCAGAAAATAGCGAATTTGTCGCCCCTCATACATTGGTTATTCTAAGCAGCATCTTAAAGTTATATCAAGGCTCGATTGATGCAGCAATTTCTCTTCTAGCGAGCAATGACCCAGAACAAGGGCAGGTGAAATACCAATTAGCCGAATGTTGCTATTGGAAAGGCGATTTTTCGCATGCTCAAATTTTATACCATGAAGCTGTAAAAGCTATGGATGGTGATTCTGAGATACAATTGTGCAAGATTGGAGAAGCACGTTGCTATATGCGCATGAATGACTTAACTCACGCCTCTGAATTGCTATTCAAAGTTTTTGAGGAAACTGAAGGGGAACATGCCCTGGAAGAACAAGGAATTCTAGCAGCAGGCGAGCTCAGCAGGGTTTTGGCATTGCAAGAAACATTCGGTGAAGCATATCAAATTTTCCGCAGTCGTTTGCCACCACTCAAAATACAACATCCATATCATAAAGCATATGCTATGTTGAGTCGTGGAATTGTGAATTTCATTGCACAAGAATTAGAACGCAGTCAGCAAGACTTAGTCTCTGTCACAAAATTCAACATACGACAGTGGGATAAGCTAGAAGCATATTATTATTTAACACAACTAGAAACACAACTTGGGGATGCTGAAAAAGCCAAAGTTTGGCAGCAAAAGCTGGAACATTTTGGAGAAAGCTTTTTTGCTCAAAAGCTGAGCACTCAGCAAATAGAAGAGGGATTTGAAACAAAGACAGCGGCCCCGATTCCCGCTTCTGTACCGAGTAGCAACGAAGAAAAGGTTGCACCTGCTGAAGAAAAAGTCGTGCCTGCTGAAGAAAAGGTTGCACCTGCTGAAGAAAAGGTTGCACCTGCTGAAGAAAAAGTTGCACCTGCTGAAGAAAAGGTTGCACCTGCTGAAGAAAAAGTTGCACCTGCTAAAAAAATAGCCACGCCTGCTAAAGAAAAAGTCGCAGCACAGTCCCCCAGTATCGGCCTATGGGATGAGCTTCCCATTGATTCCATTTTTATAGGGGCAGATATGCTGCAAACACGCGAAAAGTTAGGTTAGGATACTTGCGTTTATTTTTTATTGACATTATTTTGGAAGATTTACCAGACAATCGGGTGAATTATGCCTGAGTATAACATTGGTGATGTTGTGGATTCGCGCTACCAACTCAAAAAGTTTTTAGGAGGTGGCCGAGTTGGAAAAGTTTATCTAGCAAAAGATGCTAAAACCAACACAAATGTAGCGATCAAAATTCTCACAGATCGGCCACATTTGGAAAGAGAAAGAAATTTATTTTTGCGCGAATTTAGTGCTGTGCAGACCCTCAATCATCCTGGAGTTGTCAAAGTTTATGACCAAGGAACTGACTACTTCACCATGGAATATGTAGAGGGAGAACCTTTATCCAAGCTAAAAGGCAGTGATGTAGCCCAAATTTTTGAGGTAGGAATGGACATTACTCGTGTGCTAGAATACATTCATCGCCAAGGAGTAATCCATCGTGACCTTAAGCCAGAAAATATTAAATTGTGTGGGCTATGCCAGGTTAAAATCCTAGATTTTGGATTTGCGATTGGCCATGATGTCGCCAATTTGCTTGCAGTTGGAAATACAGATATTGCCGGAACCCTCAATTACATGGCTCCTGAGGTCATTAAAGGATTTCAAGTTGATCCTAGAGCAGACTTATATTCATTAGGGATTATCTTTTATGAATTGGTCACAGGCCATCTGCCATCCAAAAGTTCAGATATCTTAACAACCGTGGTGAAGCAAGTGGAAACAACCCCACCACCGCCGAGTTATTATAATCCCAAAATCACTCCTGGATTTGAAGAAATCATTCTGAAGCTGATTGCTAAATCTCCGGCTAAACGATTCCAGGCGGCAGATGAATTACTAAGCGCAATGATGCGATTGGCAGGAAGATCCGAGATCCTGAGAATTAAGATTGACCGAGGCAGGAAATTTTTATATCCACCCAAGTTTGTAGGCCGCGAAAAAGAGCTTCAACAGATGTACAATAGCTTTGTGAAGGCCATGAAAGGACGTGGAAAGCTCCTGCTGCTTCGAGGAGAAGATGGCATTGGGAAAACGGCTCTCATTAGTCAATTCCAAGCCAATTATCCTGTTCCAGGCACGCTGTTTTTAGAAGTGGAATGTGATAATACATTGACAGATGCTTGGGCTGCATTTGGGCAAATTGCTTATGAATTGTTCAAATTTTTAGAAAAGTCAGCATCTCCGTTGCTGGCTGGAATCCAACGTTGGGGGCAAATTTTGTTGGCTATTGCTCCACCATTGGCTGTTAAATCTTATTTTGTAGGTATTTCCGCTGAATCTGCCAATAATGAAGAAGTTTTGCTTCAGGGTATGTCAGAATTTTTGATCGAAATCTCTCGAACCCATCCATTGGGAATCTTTATAGACAATATGGAATGGCTCGATCATTCTAGTTTGGGCTTACTGAATCGTCTTCTTGCCATGAGCCAAGACCATCCTATTTTTATTTGTGGTACCTATCGTGGAGCTGGGCAGCAAAGCAGTTTTGAAAAATTAGTGCCACGTCTTCTAGCTAAAAAAAGCTGTGAAGAGATTGTACTAGAACGTTTAAGTAAACAAGAAATTGAAGCCATGCTTGGTTCTATGATTGGCAAGGAAGAAATTCAAGCCGACGTATTGGATAAAATTGCAGAAGTAAGCCGAGGTATTCCATTATTAGCCGAAGAAACCATCAAAAATATGGCAGATGATGGCTTAGTCTTTCGTCAAGGAGGAGTTTGGCAAATCGAAGTGGATGATCTTCGAAAAATCCGTCGGCCAAGCATCCTAGAAGATACGCTCATCAAAAAATATGAAGAATTGGATGCAGGAAGTAAGCGAATCATTCAACTTGCGGCTGTGATTGGCCGTAGATTTCCACGATTGCTGTTAGAAAAAATTTGTAAGATGCCTGACCGCGAGCTAGAAGATGCTCTTCGATCATTAGTAAGTTTAGGATTTTTAACACAACTCAGTGATAATTTGCAAATTGGCTTTGTGATTGGTTCTCCTAGATTGGCTGAATTATTGTATGAGCGATTATTGCCTAAAACCAAAGAAGCAGTGCATGAAGAAGTTGCCAAACAATTAGAGCAACTGCCTAATATAGAAAATCGTGCAGAAGAGTTGGCACATCATTATTTTTCCGCTAACCTCAAACGCAAATCAGTCCCATATTGGATCGCAGCAGGGGACAGCCATGCCAAGCAATATGCTTATGTCGCAGCGATTCAAGCCTATCAAAAAGCATTGCGAATTGCTCAGCATAAAAACATGGAAAGAGAAATTCTGCAATTGTTGGAAAAATTAGGCGGCATATATTTGCTCATGGGAGAATATGACAAAGCTTTGACTTATTATCAAGAAGGCTTGCAGACAAGCTCTATAGAAACAGACCAAAATCCATTTCATAAAGGCATTGGCATCACATCCCTGAAACAAGGCGAATTAAAGACAAGTAAAAAACATTTTGAAATTTTATTAAAAAGGCTACGTGCATCGAATCAAAATATTGCTGCAGAACTCAATCTTTTAGCATCCCTTTACACTGCCTTGGGAAGTTATGAAGAAGCTCAGGCACTGCTAAAGGAAGGCTTGGATGTCGCTCGTAAGAACAAAGATAAGGCCTTACAGGCCGCAATCTATCATTCTTATGCAGAGATTCATTTTATGATTGGCTCATGGGATCATGCGATGAGCTATTATCAACGCAGCTTAGAAATTTTGTCTGCGTTTGACAAGCAGCGGCTTCAAGCTCAGGTTGCCAAAGGCATTGCCCAGATATATTTGCAACGTGGACGATTGCAAGAAGCTTATCGCTATTTAGAGGAAGCCTTATATTTTTGCCACCTCACAGGAGATCGTGAAAATAAAGTGATGGTCATGCTCGACCTTGGCTCTTTGCTTGAATGTATGGGTGAACTTAGCGCTGCCCACAATCGCTATCTTGAAGGATTGGACCTAGCCCAAGACCTTACGATGAAGAGCGGCGAAGCATACGCATATCTAAACTTAGGCAGATATATGCTGATTTTAGAAAAAAACATAGAAGCGATTGAATATCTGCAACAAAGCATGGATATATTCAAACAATTGCACATCCATTGGGCAATCGCAGATGCTTATTTTTTGATGGGTCAAGCCTATATTTGCCAAGGCGATTACGACAATGCCCTCAAAGTCTTTATGCTCAGTGAACAAGCTGTCTTGAGCATCCATATGAAATGGAAATGCATCCCAATTTATACGGAGATTGCCGAAGTTTACCGCAAATTGGGGAAAAGCGACCGCGCAAATAAAATGCTCAACAAAGCCTTGCGTATGGCCAAAGAATTCAACAATGAAATGTTGCTTGGCAAAATCCATACAAGATACGCCTTATTCTGCAGCGATAGCAACTTAAGCCGAGAGACCATCGAGCATTTTATCACAGCCATTGTGTTTTGGCAACGCACAGGCAGCATGCTTGACCTAGCGCGTTGTTATTATGAATATGGCCATGCATTGCTTGATTTAGAACGACGTGGAGACCGTGGATTTATCAAAGTCGCACTTCACCAATTATATAAAGCGCGCGAAATTTATCAAAAAATCAATTTACCACCCATGCTCAATAAAACATTGCTCGCGATTAAAGATTGCGAACGTGAAAAGAGCGATGCACTTGGCAAACGTGATCTTGCTGCCAAAGTTCGAGAATTCGGACGTGATCTGACAGAAATGGAGCAACAAGGCCAAAAGCAATGGGGGGAGCTGAGGAGCCAAATATTAGCAGAAATGGCAGAAATAGGAGATGATATGGATAAAGAAACGTTTATTGCAGAAATGGAAAAACGCATTGGGGTTGCAGCCAGCCAACTCCAAGAGCGCGTAGAAGTATTGCGTAGTCAAAATGCCCGGCTATTGGCTGAAGTTGATAACTTAAAATCAGAACGCGATAGCCTGCTGACTTTGCAAAAAATTTCCAATACCATCAACACTGTCTTGGATTCCCAAAGGCTCCTCGATTTAATCATGGACATGGTGATCAAAGAGCTACGTGCAGAACGTGGCTTTTTGGTGCTCAAGGAAGGCAAAGAAAACCTCACTTTCAAATGTGCACGCAACATTGCCCAAGAAGAAATCGCTCAAGCGGATTTTAGCTTATCCAATAGCATTGTGAAAAAAGTGATCAAAACAGGCGAAGCAGTTCTCACATCTGATGCGCAGGCAGATGCAAGATTTCAGTCGGAATCCATCATGGACCTTAAACTAAGGTCTATTCTATGCGTGCCTTTTAAAATCAAGGACCAAGTGCTTGGTGCCATTTACCTGGACAACCGCTTTGTATCTGGCCTATTCACAGAACGTGATTTAGAATTTTTGTCTGCATTCTCCAACCAGGCAGCCATTGCGATTGAAAATGCGTTCCTATACGAAGAACTCAAAGAAAAAGAACGTATGGAGCAAGAGCTAAGCATTGCTGCCCGAATTCAATCCGGACTTTTGCCAAAGTCATTGCCATCTGTACCAGGCATTGAGGTATATGGAAAAATGATTCCAGCCCGTCAAGTTGGTGGTGATTATTATGACTTTATTGTATCACCCGACAACACCAGCGTTTCTGTGGTTATTGGCGATGTGTCAGGCAAAGGCATTCCAGCCGGCCTTGTGATGGTCATGGCCAGGCTTATCCTGCACCATTTCTTACGCGATCCCAATGCCTCCACACGCGAAACACTGCTGGCCGCCAATCGCATGCTTAAAGATAACACAGAGCCCTTTATCTTTATGTCGTTGTTGTTAGCACGCTGGGATTCCCGTAGTGAAAAATTTGTTTATACAGGTGCAGGCCACGAAAATCTCATTGTGTGCCGCAAGAACAATACCATTGAAGTCATTCCCGCCGGCGGTGTAGTGTTAGGTGTCAAAGACAATATTGACAGCTATCTTGAAGAAAAGGCCCTACAACTCAATCCCGGCGACTCCTTAATTTTTTACACAGATGGTGTCACAGAATGTATGTCAGCATCCGGAGAGATGCTCGAATTGGACGGATTCTTAGCCATGGTCAAAAATCATCTTGGCAAAAGCCCGTCTGAAACCGTGAGCTCTCTTTTGGAAGAATTGCAAAAATACATGGCTGGTAAAGAACAGCAAGACGACATCACATTCACGGTCATACGCAAGTTGTAGTTTCGTCCAGTTAGCATCAAAAAAATTGACTTGATATCCAGACGTTTCCGTAACCAGCCAAAAATAGGATGGCACGTGCATGAGATCAAAATTTCGAAATGCAAGTGTTTTGTT
>JAKLHB010000014.1:6738-26774 GCA_022710345.1 Planctomycetota bacterium | reverse complement strand
GCCAGGTTTTCCTGTGTCCCTTCAGGACACGATAAGAGCTGACATAACCTGGGGTTAGAAACCCCAGGCTCTATTCCCAAACCGCTTCGCGGCAAAGAACTTTGCTGCAGTGCAATCTTATACGAGACGAAGAATTGCGTACAACATCCGAACAACCTTTTTGAGGCAAAGAACTTTGCTGCAGTGCAATCTTATACGAGAGTTCTATATCGCATTATTTCAAAAATTTTTGAATTTCATCTGGGCTGAGGATTTTGCCCACTGATTTGACTTGCCCATCAATGGCCAGCGCTGGAGTCATCATGACTCCAAATTTCATGATTTCATCGAGTTGAGTTACTTTGACCACTTGAGCTTGTATGCCTGCTTCTTTCACGGCCTTTTCTGCATTTTCTGTTAATTTTTTGCATTTGGGACAGCCTGTCCCTAAAATTTGAATGATCATGAAGTTTTCCTTATCTTTATCATGAGATGAATTTTTACAATGCGCCGAAACAGAACCCTACAAAGGCAGATAAAAGCATCACAATACCCACGAATACCAAGGTCTTTTTTGCTCCCATGATCCTCCAGATTGCGATCATACTGGGCAAGGACAAGGCTGGACCTGCCAAAAGCAAGGTCAATGCCGGGCCTTTGTGCATTCCAAGTTGCATCAGGGATTGGAGAATGGGCACTTCTGTTAAGGTAGCAAAATAGAATAAAGCACCTACTACAGAAGCCACCAGATTGGCTTGAATGCTATTGTCCCCAACCAAAGCTGCCACTTGTTTTTCAGGGATCAAGGCACCAATGAATCCTACCAAAAACACGCCACCAAATAAAATAGGCACGAGCATTTTGGCAAAATCCCAGGTGTTGGAAAACCATAGGCGCACTTCGTCTTTGCTAAACCATCGCCATACCATGAGCACCACCAAAAAGCCCATGAACCCGGCCAAGTACCAGCGGTGTTGATGAATGATCGTGACCCAGGTCTGGAGTGTTTCAATCTGTTGGATGCCGTAATCTGGTAACTTGGCTTTATCGAGAGTCCATTTGTTCCCTAATTTATAGGCAACTGTCTCCATGCCAGGATCTTGAAACTTGGTCTGATCGAGTGTCCATTGCTCACCGAGTTGATATCTGACAGTATCCTGATCCAGTTGAATGACCAGTTGAGCATAAGTTTCTTCCAGCAAAATGCCGTGAATCTGCTGTCCTTTGGCTGTGTGGATGATCACATTGCCTGGATTGAACCAATCGCTGAAGATTAAGAAAAGCATCA
The DNA here is from genome assembly GCA_022710345.1 of Planctomycetota bacterium. GTDB lineage: Bacteria > Planctomycetota > Uabimicrobiia > Uabimicrobiales > JABWCH01 > JAKLHB01. The sequence continues at coordinate 25,507 of JAKLHB010000014.1, read as the reverse complement.
TGCACGCCATGTATGCAGATGTTTGCCACAAGGGGCGAGTGCTTTTTTCTTCCTCTGGCATCTGGATCTCTGCTGCGGCTGCTTTCTGTGATTCACTTTTCCTGAAAATCCAGGCCATGAGAAATCCAATGCCAAAGGCAAAAACAATAGATCCTATTGCACGAGCAAGTCCAATTTCCCAGCCCAAAACCCTGCCTGTGAGAAAAATAGCCAAAATATTGATGGCAGGGCCTGAGTACAAAAATGAGCATGCTGGTCCTAATCCTGCGCCCAATGAATAAATGCCTGCAAACATGGGGAGTACACTACATGAGCATACGGCTAAGATCACACCAGCCACAGAGGCCACAGAATAGGCAAGCCATTTATTGGATTTTGGCCCCAGGTATTTCATCACAGATGCCTGGGATAAAAAAGTAATGATGGCCCCGGAGATAAACAGCGCAGGGACCACACAAGCAAGGGTGTGATTGCGCACATACCATTGCAATAGATTGAATGCTTCCCAAATCGCCTTGCTGACCGTAGCATCATTCAAGGGCAAAAAATACATGACCAAAAAAATCGCAATAAATGTGGCTAAAATTTTCCATTCAGACATAGATTTACACTCCTAACTCCTAAATTGAATTACGAAGGCATTTGCATGCAGATTCACTGGCGGATTTTCCAGCTTCTTGATATTTTTGAATTTTTTGATGTACTACTTCTTCTAAGCATGTAAAAAATTTAGAGATACATGGGCAAAGCAAGCGATAATAAATATTATTGCCTTGCTTATGATCTTCAATCAAGCCTGCGTTTTTAAGCAATGCTAAATGCTTGGATACTGTGGATTGATCTGAGCCAACCAGCTTTGTCAATTCACAAACGCAAAGCTCATGTTCTTGCAGTGCATCTAAAATCAAAAGCCGGCTTGGATGCGCCAATGCCTTAGCGATTTGTGCACGTATTTGATAATCTTTAACTTGCATAGTATTTTCCTATATCTTATGATCGTTTCATGGTTATATGGCTATTTTACCATATAGCCATTATTTTGTCAAGAAAATTTTGGAACACCAGCAAACTTTTTTGTAAATCTTGGCTTATCCTTTGACTTATGTCCTAAAATATCTATAATTATTAAAGTTGCCTGATTGCCTACATTTCGCACCTTATAGGACAAAAATTGGAATTTTGCAGTTCTTTGAAAAAAAGTAGCCATAGCCGTTCATATTCGTACACTGATGGTTACGATGCATCGTACTATGACATAAAATTCAAAGTTTTAATCTTATGCGTGCGAAATGTAGGTGGTTATAACGTTTTTTGGGGGGAACTCCACAACTTTTTTGGAGCTTGCGTGCAATGGATCTCAAATGGAAAAATTTATTTTGGCTATTATATTGTATAACCTTTTTTTTGCAAATAGGTTATGCAGATTCACAAGAATATATAGCGGTCAAACCCGAGGAAGCTGTTCTCCAGCCAGAAGGCAAAATTGCGTTTATGGTGGGCTTGGTAAAAGATGGACAAGTGCAAGTAGTTATGCCTTGGGAATTTAAATTTTCAGCAGATTATGGAACTTTTGCAGGAAATGTCTTTACTGCACCTAAAGAGCCTGGCACTTATTTTATACGTGCTCGATATCAAAAATTAGTGGGTTTAGCACGTGTGAGCGTGAAACCAGAGGAAGACATTGCTAAAATCGAAATCATAGCCAGCTCCACCAAACTCGATCCAGGGACTAAGATTGTGCTTGAAAGCAAGACCATTGGTGTTTCTGGAAAGGTTTTATCATTCCACCCTGCATGGGCAATTACAGCAGGACCAGGAAAAGGCAGCACGATTGAAGGAGATGGAACATTTGAAGCAGGAAGTATTCCTGGGGAACACACCATCACTGCATTTGGTCCAAGCGGCATAGAAGGTAGAATCCAGATTTTGGTGCAAGGCTCGATCACAGAACCACCACCTGTAGCCACAAATCTGGAAATTCGACCACAAATTACAGAAATTCGTACAACAGAAACTGTGGCCTTAGAAGCCATTGTGTATGACCAAAAAGGCCAAAAATTGGATGCAGACATTGCGTGGTCTGCCATAGGCGGTATCATCACTCCAGAAGGTAAATTCATTGCCGGTGATGAAGCAGGTGAATTTGTGATCACAGCCAGCGCAGGAAATCTTTCCCAAATGCTGCGTGGAACGATTTTGCTTCCTACTCCTATACTTACACAACTTCGTATAGAGCCCAATTCTGCCATCTTGGAAGTCGGAAAACAGAGGCAATTTCAATGCACAACATTAGATCAATATGGTAAGCCAATTGCAGCCAAAATGTTATGGCAAGCAGATGGAGGCAATATAATCAGCAGTGTAGATTCTGAAAGCAGTATGAGCAAAGCTGTTTTTATAGCAGGGAAAACGCCGGGGAAATACACCATTATTGCCAAATCTGGCCAATGCACTGCCCAGGCATCTATAGAAATCATTCTTGAGCCTAGCAACTTGGCCATGCTCAAACTGGTGCCAGATTCCGTCAACTTGGAACCTGGGAAGCAGGCGCAATTGCAATGCGCTGCCTTGGATCAATACAACAAACCAATCGAGGCTAAGATTGTATGGCAAGCAGATGGCGGGGCCATCGCCACCATGGACGCAAATGGGACCAAAGCTGTCTTTACGGCCGGAAAAACGCCTGGGAAATATACCATTATTGCGAAATCTGGCCAATGCACTGCCCAAGCATCTTTGGAAATCGTTCCTGAGCCTAGCAACTTAGCCATGCTCAAACTGGTGCCAGATTCCATGATTGTGGAAGTCGGCAAGCAAGCACAATTGCAATGCACTGCCTTGGATCAATACAACAAACCAATCGAGGCTAAGATTGTATGGCAGGCAGATGGCGTAGCCATTACTAAAATGGATGCAACTGGGGCTAAAATTGTTTTTATAGCCGGGAAAACGCCAGGGAAATACACTATTGTGGCTAAATCCGGCCAATGCACTGCTCAGGCATCTTTGGAAATCGTTCTTGAGTCTAGCAACTTAGCCATGCTCAAACTGGTGCCAGATTCCATGATTGTGGAAGTTGGAAAGCAAGCACAATTGCAATGCACTGCCTTGGATCAATACAACAAGCCTATTGTGGCTAAGATTGTATGGCAGGCAGATGGAGGTAACATCATCAGCAGTGCGGATTCTGACAGTAGTATGAGCAAAGCTGTTTTTATAGCCGGAAAAACACCGGGGAAATACACCATTATTGCGAAATCTGGCGAATGCACTGCCCAGGCATCTTTGGAAATCGTTCCTGAGGCTAGCACCTTGGCTATATTAAAATTGATGCCGGATGCTATTAGCTTGGAGCCTGGAAAGCAGGTACAATTGCAATGCACGACATTAGATCAATATAATAAGCCTATTGTGGCCAAGATTGTATGGCAAGCAGATGGCGGGGCGATCACCAGCATGGATACAAATGGAACTAAAGCCATTTTTGCGGCTGGAAAGAAGACAGGGAAATACACCATTGTAGCCAAATCTGGCCAATACACTGCCCAGGCATCTGTGGAAATCGTTCCTGAACCTAGCACCTTAGCCATGCTCAAATTGATTCCGGATTCCATGATCGTTGAAGTTGAAAAACAGTCGCAATTTCAATGCATGGCATTAGATCAATATAATAAGCCCATCGAGGCGCAGATTGTATGGCAAGCAGACGGCGGGGCTATCACCAGCATGGATGCAAACGGAACCAAAGCTGTTTTTGCGGCTGGAAAGAAGACAGGGAAATACACCATTGTGGCCAAATCCGGGCAATACACTGCCAGGGCATCCGTGGAAATTATTCCTGAACCTAGTGTACTGACAACGCTTAAATTGATCCCTGATACCATTATCTTGGAAATTGGAAAAAAGGCCCAGTTGCAATGCACGGCTTTTGACCAGTATGATAAGCAAATGGATGCTCAAATTACGTGGCAAGCAGAAGGTGGATACATCACTGAGTTCACGTATGAAGGAAGCATGAGTAAGGCTGTCTTTGTTGCTGGAAAAACACCAGGGAAATATAGCATTGTGGCTAAATCTGGGCAATGTAGCAGCAAAGTCTTGGTAGAACTCGTACGTCCTGAGCCAGTTTTAACAAAGTTAGAGATTACCCCAGCAAATGCAAAAGTCAAAGTTGGAGAGACATGCCAATTTCAATTGCAGGCATTGGACCAATTTGCAGAAGCTATGGAAGTCCAGGTCCAATGGGAAACCAAAGGCGGGACAATGCAAAGCAATGGGCAGTTTGTTGCTGGCAATGAAACTGGCCAATTTACGCTCGTAGTAACTGATGAGAAAACAGGCACACAAGCAAAAGCATTGATTGTTATTTTGCCTTCCCAAGAATACTATCTGAAAATTTCGCCTGAAAAAGTTTCAGTTGGACCAGGCGAGAAAATTCGGTTTGATGCTTCGCTCTATCGAAATGACAGAGAGCAGTTGGCATGGGCTTGGGATTTTACATTTTTAGCCCAACAAGGCGAATTCTTAGACAATATCTACACTGCACCCGTGAAGCCTGGAACATACAAAATTACCATTCGGCATCCTAAAGCAGTTGGCACTGCCACTGTGATTGTGCAAGATACTCCGATCACAGCAGTTCCTACAAAAATTGCCGTAGATTCTAAAGAAATTCGCTTACGTTGCGGGGCCATTGTTCCACTCAAAGCCATTATTTTGGATCAAAATGACAAACCTTTGGATTTACCCTTACAATGGCAAATCCAAGGTGGTTCTTGGGCAAAAGAACAACAATTCAAGGCTGGCGATGTGCCAGGTACCTATCAAATTAAAATTGTAGAACCAAATTCTGGATTACAAGAAACAATTAGCTTGATTGTAGAAGCCCAGCCTGTGGCTGAATATACAATCAATGTCAATCCATCGGAAATCATTATTTTGCCAGGCAAACAGCAAACCGTGCAGTTGACATTGCTCCATAATCAAAAGCCTGAATGGACATGGGCTTGGGATTTTACAGTAGTTCCATCTGAGGGGACATACCAAGATGGAGTTTATACAGCTCCTATGCAACCTGGAAAATATTCCTTAGAGATTCGACATCCTAAAGCTAAAACACAAATTCCTATCTATGTGATTGGATGGAAGATAGTCCCGAATCAAGCTATTTTCAAGTCTGGCGAGAAAAAACAATTTCAGATCGAATGGGCAACTCCAGATTTATTGCCGAATTCAGAGATCATCTGGAGCGCCACAGGTGGAAACATCACCCAAGATGGGTGGTATACAGCCGGAAGTATGCCAGGTCCATATCTGGTCACTGCTAAGCTAAAAGCATACACTTTAAGCATCCAGGCCCAAATCACAGTGGATATTGATGCAGTTTTCCAAGTGATTGTCCAACCTGCAACCAAACAGTTATTGCCAGGGCAAAAAGTATATTTCAAAGCATCTGTGCTGCAAAATCAACGCAGCATTTTTGTCTGGCCTTGGGAATTATCCTGGAAGGCTGATGCTGGAACATGGCAAGACAGTTTATACACAGCGCCCAATGAACCAGGCGAATATAAAATTACAGTCACATATCGAACCTTCCAAGGGAATGCTGTGGTGTTGGTCAAGTCGCCTGATGTAGAAAAGCTGACCATTTTGCCTATGCAGGCAACACTTCGACCCGGAGAACGCCAGGTATTCACAGCAAATGCCGAGGCCGCAAATGCCACAGTGAAGCCAGCGATTCAATGGCAAGCAAATGGTGGCACCATAGATAGCCAAGGAACATACGAAGCAGGAGTAGTACCTGGGACATATCAAGTCATTGCTACCACTGCCAATGGTGTGATTGCGAAAAGTACCATCACCATTTTGCCCAAAATGCAAAGCCTCACAATTAAGCCAAGTTCAGTTTGGTTGCAGCCTGGCCAGCAATACACATTCACAGCCCAAGGAATCAGTAGCGATGGCTCGGAAAGCGCAGTAGAAGTCACTTGGACAGCAACAGGCGGCACCATAGACAAGCAAGGACAATTCACAGCCGGTGAAGTGCAAGGCACAGAATATTATGTCCGTGCCACACATAGCAGCGGCCTGAAAGCGCAAGCCCAAGTAGCCATCCAGGTACCGATTGCAGAATACCTCACATTAACACCAGATCAGGCAATTTTAGAACCTGGTGCACAGCAACAGTTTACCTTACAAGGTTTTATCAAGGGCAATAAAAGTACCACAGTTAAGCCAAAATGGTTTGCAACAGGTGGTACCATCAACCAAGAAGGACTCTATACAGCCGGGAATGTTCCTGGCCAATATGAAATCACTGTGATTGATGCTCAGAGCCATCTTTTGATGAATGCACTGGTAAAAATTGAACGACAACCTGAGCCTGTGGAGCTTTATACGCTCAAAGTAATGCCGGGAAGTCAAACTGTGATGCCAGGAGCCAACATTTTACTCAAAGCAACCTTATTTTTTAAGGAAAAAGCTCTCATTGCTTGGCCTTGGGAATTTCGTTATACCTGCTCAGGCGGGTGGATGACCGGTGAATATGGCAATATTTGGATTGCTCCCCTTGAACCAGGGCAATATACCATCACAGTCACCCATCGAGAAGCGAGTGCTGTGCTCACCATGGCCGTGCAATCCAGAAAACCGATTGTCAAGCCCAATCGGATTGTGATCACACCAAGCCAAGCTACTTTGAATCCCAGCCAAATTTGCAAATTTACTGTCCAAGGCTACACTGTGGATAACCAGCCTGTGGAATGTACGGTCCGCTGGCGAGCCACAGGCGGAAAAATAGACCAGCAAGGCAATTTTTTTGCCAGTGATTATTCTGGAACCTATACCGTAATCGCTGAAGTAGAAAATGATGCTTCGATCAATGCTTCTGCACAGGTTACTGTCCAAAGCATGTATGCATCACTCCAAAATGAAGGATTTGCATGGGCAATTGCGTTACGACAACGACGCAGCAATATTCAAGAACTTCGGCAGTATATTATAGAGTCTTTGTTTTCAAAGCCTTTGGTGAGCATTTTGCAATTCAAGCAAGGCTTTGCCATGGGATATGGCAGCCAAGGTAGCACCATCATAGAAGCTACTTGGTATGAAGCCATTGTTGAAATTGGACGTTCTTATGGCAATGAAATAGCCGCTGGAAGAATTGGTGAAAACGCCATGGTTGATTTTATCCGTAGCTCAATCCTTCGTTTGAATGACTCAGAACAGCGGGCATTCCGACGTGGTGTATTGCAAGTCTATGCGAATCCAGAACAGTATGAACGTTGGCTGCGTGAAGCTCGCAAGTAATTTATCCGTGGAAGAGGCGGGCGGCTCAAGAACCAATCTTGAGCCGCACCGAAAATTTATGAATCGCGGTTTTCAAGAAAACGAAAAAAATCCTTTCTTCCAACAACTGACTGAATATCCTGAATTTCATTTATTGCCAGGAAATTTTTTTCAAAAACTCATTCAGCTTTGTTATTTTCAAATCGGTGATTTAAATCAACCCGCGCATTTCCTTTTGATCAACCTTTTGAAAGATTTTGCCAAAGCCTGCAATATTCAAGTGGTTGTTCAAGACATTCGCTTTAGAATTGTGGTCAAGCCTGTGTATGAAATACCAGGAGATGCCGCGATCATGGGACAAGATATCTATCGCGTCGTAGGGCCGGTGGATGCACTGATGAAAGAGACACTGGAAAGCCAAACATCTTTGGCTGAGATCATCCAATCTTTGGAGGATTTCAAACCAAGCACATTGGGAGATGTGTTGATCTCAAAACCATCTTGGTGTGCCTCTAAGTATCTTTTAGAAGCCATTATCTACCATTTTGAGAGCGACAAAATCACCAATGATGAAATTGTTCGAACGACTTTAGTTGCTTCTTTAAAGAAATCAAATGAATTAAAAATCCAGAAATTAGCCCTAGATGCCCTAGGCACTGAATTTAGAATTCTATCTGAAGCTGTATTTGTAAAAATTTTGCATGAAACATTGCTCAAAATGGCGGGAACATTGCAACATCTGAAAGAAATTATCATTTCCGCTCGAAACATAGAACACGCACGATTGCTCAAAAAAGCATTTGCGGAAGTGCTTCACTTAAAATTTTAGGAGTAGCCATAATGGATTATGATGATGCACAAGATGAAACAGCAGAAGGATCTGTAGATGATTTAAACATTGAGCGATGGGAAGAAGGAGAACTTATCCTCAAAGTTTTAGATAAGGAAATCCTCACCCGTGGAGCATGGGCGACCATTATGTTTTTATACCAAGAACTTGACCCAAAGACCAAGGTATTTAAGCCGCCCGCAGCTCGCATTGTGCGATATCACAAAGTAAAAGGCAGATTTCGCCCTCAATCTAAAATGAACATTTCCAACGCAAAACAAGGCTTGGCCATTGCCACAGTCCTGCAGAAGTGGTTTAAGTAGAGCAAAATTGATTTTCCATAGAAAAAGAACAGAGGTTCAGAGAAATCTCAACATTCTCTGAGCCTCTGTTCTTTACAAAGCTGGCTGAAAAAAGGTTTTCTGGATGTGAAGAATGGCTTCGATGAGCCCACCAGTGACCTTGTTTTTTTCTTTTGTCAAACTAATTTGAGCTTTTTGGGCTACAGCCGTCAGCCCATAAAAAAACAATTTTGCAAAAATATGAAAATTGACTTTTCATGCACTTGAAAATATTCTAAAATAAGCAATGATCGTATCTTCATTCATTAATGCAACATTTTTGAGGACTTTGCTATGGTATCGTTGAAATATGGCAAAAATTTCTTGCACTGGGCCAAACAAAAATTTTTTCCTATATTTTTAGCAATAGTGCCATTATTTTTTTTGAGTTGCGAACCTTCAGATATTGAGACTGTGAATTCACTGCTGGACATAACAATTTATACAGCAGGAGTTGAAGGTAATGCGGTGACTTCTATATTGCTGGAGACTGAAGACGAATTGGTTTTAATAGATTGCCAGATGCTGAAAGCAGAAGCTGCCAATGTACTTCTTTTGATCCAAAAAATTGGCAAGAAATTAACACGCATTTTCATCACTCATTCTCATCCTGATCATTACTTCGGCTTACCTGTGCTGCAAGATGCTTTCCCAGGAGTGCAAATTCTTGCCTCGCCCAAAACTGTCACAGAAATTCAGAATACCGCAGCAGCTACCTTTGCTTCTTTGAAAGCAATTTATGGAGACAAAATTGCAGATCGCTATGTGATTCCGGCTGGATTGAATAGCACCACATTAAAAATTGGGAATTATGACTTACCTTTGTATGAATATTCGACAGGCGAAAGCAAAGAAGTGACCATTGTGCATATTCCTACACACAAGATTTTGATAGCCACAGACACTGTGTATAAAGACACTCATTTATTCTTGGCTGACAAGCAACCTGCTGGCTGGAATGCTATTTTGGATCAAATCGCAGCACTTCCCAATGTCAGCACGATCTATCCCGGCCACGGCACCCTAGGAGGCTTGGAATTGCTCAATGAAAATCGCCAATACATCGCTGATTTTATTGCTGCTACACAAGAACCTGGCGCGAATGCAGCGACAGTGATTGCGAAAATGAAAGCATTATATCCATTGTATGGCGGAGATTTTCTGCTACAATTGAGTGCCCAAGCCTATTTCCCAAAGCAGGAATAATACGGCAAACTTTTTGCTAATCAAATAGCCGCAGAGTTTTGGCTCTGCGGCTAAATTTATTCTGATTCTAAGGATTTTTGCTGCAAGTGTGGATTTTTATTTTGTGAGGTTGATGGCCATAACAAAATGCAAGGTGCGCCTGCTGAAATTAGCAGGAATAAGCAAGATTTCCTCAAAAACCGCTGTGTGTGCCAATTCAGCAGCGCGCAGCGCCTGCTGAAATTGGCGGGAATAAGCAAGATTTCCTCAAAGACCGCTGCGTGTGCCAATTCAGCAGCGCGCAGCGCCTGCTGAAATTGGCGGGAATAAGCAAGGTTTTCTCAAAGACCGCTATGAGAATAAGCAAGGTTTTCTCAAAAACCGCTGTGGGAATAAGCAAGGTTTGCCCAAAAACCGCTATGGAAGTAAGCAAGGTTTTCTCAAAGGACGCTGCGTATGCCAATTCAGCAGCGCTACAGAAGACATGTAAAGGCAAGTTGAGAGCTAAGCGTCTGCTGCAATTGGCGGGAAAAGCAAGCTTTTCTAAGATAGCATATAGCGTTACTTATTGTCTAATTTGACCTCCCCGTTGGAAATGGTTTCTAATTGGTGCTGTTGGAGGGATTGTTTCTTTGATGCAATGCCTTTGAGATAAGCGTCAAAGAATTGAAGGCCGGCTTCTTGAACATACCAAACTTGCTGAGGATCCATAGCTCCTGAGCCAGGAAATGGGATTTTGCCTGTGATGCCACCAAAACCGTGATGGGCATTTTGAATAAAAACAAAATATTTGTCCCCAGGGCTACTGTATGTATACGCTTCTTTACGCCAATCAGGGCCTTTTCCATTGATAGGGCTTGTATCCTGGCTTCCTGTGATGATCATGGCAGGTATTTGCACAAAGGAAAAAGATTTTTCTTTAAATAAAACGCCTACACCTTGGGGAGAAATAAAAAGTGCACTGGTGATCCGTTGGTCGCGGAAATCTTTGCTTCTAAACCAACCCACATAGCATTTTGTCCCTGCTAACAGTTGAGAAGTGTGTGCTCCAAAGGAATGGCCGGCTGCAGCAATTTTGGTTTTATCAATTTTATTTTGTAATTGTGGGAATTGCTTTTCTAATTGATCCAGGCAATCGAGAATCAAGCTCATGTCTTTAGGCCGGCTATCCCATGCTTTGAGAGCATCTTCGATTTTTTGCAACCCCAAAGCTAAAGAATCTTCGTGGTTTGTCTGGATGATCACATATCCATAGCTTGCCCAAAATTGAATCAAGGGGCTATAGGAATCTTTGGTGCCAAATAGCCCATGCGAAAATAGGATTAAAGGATAGGTTCCTGCTGCTACAGGATACGTAATCCTAAGCTGAAGTTCTTTGGAGTCTGTTTTCAGCACATATAAAGGGATTGCTTCTATTGCATACGGCCCTTTGGCATAAGAATCTGCTGGTTCTGCTATTTTTTTGCGATATTCATCAGCAAATTCTTTCATAGCAGCCTGTTCTGCTGCGTTTAGTTTGCCATCACGGTCTTTGTCAAAAAACTGAGACAACCATTCAATTTTTTGTTGCAGACTAACTTCTTCTTTGCTAGTTTGAGCCACAGTGCAACTGATGATCAGCAAGCAAATACAAAATAGTGATAATGTTCGTCGTACCATTCCAAATTCCTTTTTTAATGTAAATCATGCAATTTGATTGCGGCCTTGGTTTTTGGCTCGATATAAAGCACAATCCAATTGAAACAAAAAATCTTGAGATACCTGGTTTCTATGAAATTCAGCGACTCCAATGCTGACAGTAAGACAAATTGGCTTTTTTTGAGCAGCAAAAATTTGCTGAGAAACATGGATTCGAACGTTTTCAGCAATTGCGCACGCTATATCATAAGCTGTATCATAGAGCAGAACAGCAAACTCTTCTCCTCCATATCGAGCTAACACAGCAGGAGGTGGAAGCAATTGCTGAAGCAAGTAAGATAACTCTTGTAAAATTTCATCCCCAATCGTATGCCCGTATACATCATTGACGAGTTTGAAAAAATCAACATCAATCATTAAGCATGAAATTGTTTCTTCAGGCTTTGCAATAGCTTGTTGCAAGCATTCAAAAAAATAGTTTCTATGGTAAAGCCCTGTCAGATAATCGCGAGTGGCCTCTTGGTAGAGTTCCATATTATGCAATGCAATTTCTAAATTCGTGGCTAGGCAAAAAAATAGTTCCTCATTTTCTTTTGAAAAGCGAGGCAGTTCTATAGAAGACCATAAGCCAATAATAGCATTCGGAGCCTTTTGTTCCTGAGCAATAGCAGGGTAAAGCAAAAATGCCTTTTTTACAAATTGCTTCTTTTTCACGCGAAAATCGAATGGCAAACAATACGAGGCTAGAAATTGAGAATTTTTCATCACCCAGGCAAACAAAGGTGCCGTGGAAGGCTTAGAAACAAAAGATATCTTACGATTATATCCCATCAAGAGTCCCCAATTTTTTTGAGGATTTTGATACCAAAGTAAGCAACGGCAGAAAAGAAATAGTTCGCTCATACAAGTGATGGTATGCAGGTAAAGGCTGTATGGATCAGTGATGAGAAGTAATTGTGACAGGAATAGTTGAAATATTTGGGTTGGCTGTTGGAACGTTTGTTGCGCAGACATAAATTGCCTTTGTGCTGAAACTATTTTTTCCAATAAGGATGTTCTAAGTTTGCAACAATTTTCCGGCCTAATTTTCGCAAGGCTTCGGTCATAGCGCTATCTAAACTTTGTCCACGTTGAAATCGGACTTCAATGCTTTCTGCTACAGTTCGTGGTGCTAAAATGTCTTTTTTTTGGCGAATGTCTTGCCAATGGATTTGTGCATAGATGGTTAAATCCAGCGCAGTAGCGCGGCGTTCTTCATCTTTGGCAATGGTTTGCTGTTCTACTTTGAGAATTTTGCCATACAGCACAGTATCAGATTCTTCTTGCTCGACCACCTGTAGCGGTGTTGTGGTCAAGATTTCAGAAATAACAGCCTTGGTGAGCAAAAACTCATAGCCTCGATAGAGTGTTTCATTATGAAAAATAGGAACCGCAATGGTCTGTTCGTGCAGAATATCTCCTATATGGTATCCACATCCTATGCAGGATAAGCAGCAAAGAAAGAAAAAAATGCAGTGTGAAATTTTGCAAGCATCAATATATGCCATATCAGCCTCGATTATTTTTGTGAATTGAGCTCTTGTAGCAAAGTTTGGGCTTTTTGCGCAGTGGGTGTGCCAGCAAAATTTTGAACAATCGCCATGAGATACATTTTGGCACCCGGAATTTGATCATGATCTAGGTAATATTGTGCTACCATCAGTTCTTTTTGCGCCAAAGTATCTTGAATTTTTTGTTGCTGTGCTTGACTTTCTGAAAGATACTGACTTTGAGGATATTTTTTATCATGCTCTTCTAGTTTTCGTTGTGCATCGCGCAAGCATTTAACATCGTATTCAATGCCTTTAAATTGAGCTGTCCAGCAGATTGCAATTTGGTATTGCGCAAAATTGACCCATTCACTTTTCGGATATTCCTTGACTAATTTTTCATAATTTTCAGTGGCTAAAAAATAATCTTCTTCTTTGAAATAATAGTTTGCAATGGTAAGCTGAGCATCATCCGCAAAGCTAATATAGGGCGCATCTGTGATAATTTTTTGCAAAATCTCAGCACCCAAAGGTGCAGAAGAAAGCACTGCAAAGCCAAGCACTGTCGTGGGAGACGCTTTTCCTCGAATCAAAATACATCCAATCTCATATTCTTTTGCCAAGATTTCGTTGGTTTTCTCACTGTATGGGTTTTGGCTGCGATATTCTTCATACATTATATACGCATCATAGTAATTTTCAGCCAGTGTATGACATTCTGCTCCTTCATATAGACTTTTTTGTGCTTCTGGCGTGTTTGGAAATGCTTTGGCAATACTTTGAAATAATTCGGCTGCTTTTGCATATTCACGAGCTTGCTGCAATTTTTGAGCTTGTTGATATAAAACTTTGGCATCTTCAGTAGGGTTATACTTTGTATTGATCCACCCTGTTTCTGGATTCCAGACCCAAGTTGCTTGTGCCAATGTGCCTAAAAAACATACAAGAAAACATAGCTTGATCAAAATATACCAGTGCTTCATAGAAAATTTTACGGCCATAGTGTCATGCAAAAGGCCGTTTTCCTTTCAAGATGAGATTGTCAATCATAAAAATGGATCCCTGCAAAACACACGCAATTTTTTGTGTGTTTCGCAGGCGGTTGAAACATTGATTTTACAGAAAAAGTTTATTGAATCACAGCTTGGCCTACAAATTCGTATGCTTCGTCTGTGAGCATGTTGCGCAAATTTTGATATTCTTCGGGTGACATCTGCATTCCACAGGCTTCCAATCCGCGTCGCATGGAATAAATGAACATGGCTCTTGTAATCGAGATCGTGCTTTTTGCCACGTCTCCCATGAATTCTTCTTTTACGACCTGTACACCAATCAGCATGGTGGTTTCAATCGTGGCGACTACTTCATGGCTTTTGATCACAAAATCTTCCATACGAGTGCTGCTTTTGATCATGAATCCACGAAGTTCTTCCACTAATTTACGTCGGGCATCCAATTGAGCACCTTTAGCTGCCATCAACATTTTTTGTGACCTTGGCTGCCAGGCTCCTTTGCCGCTGACTGATATCTTTTCTGGAAACATCATCCGTAAATCTTGGTATTCATCTTGGGTAAGTTGCGTATTTGTTCTACGAATGGACTCAATGATGTTTGCTCTGCTCATGGTGGCTGTCATTTCAATGATTCCATTGACCATGTCCAATTTAGGCTTTGAAAATTCAACGCCAGTCAAGCTTGTAGGGTCTAATTGGCCTACAACATGCAGGCGATTTGTTCCATCCACATTTTGGCTGCAAGCCGCAATCCAACTTCCGCGGATCAGGGTTGCTAAACTTTGCAAAGCATCCACCCTTGCCATTTCTTCTGCTTGCATCATGCGTTGAGCTTGGGTAGGCTGTGTTGTTGGCGTTGTTGGCGTTGTTGGCGTTGTTGGCGTTGGTACGGGTATTGGTTGTGGCACAACAGGAGAAGTTGGCCTGGTTGCAAGCTGCCGTTCCAATTCCTGCACTTTGCGTTGAAATTGCTCTTTATCCAGTTGCAGGATACGATTTTGCTTGGCCAATTCTTCTTGAGCTTTCTGTGCTTGCTGAATGTTTGCTTGGAGCTGTTGATTTTCGCTCTGTAATTTCTTGTTCTCCTCCAGCATAGCCTCTGGATTTAATTGCTGTAAGCGATTCCTCTCTTGAGTCAACTGCTGCACTTGTTGCTGCAAATTTTGCACCTCTGTTTGCAATTGTTGAATTTGCGGATGATCTACAGGCGTTGGCTGAACAGGAGAAGTCCCAAATGTTGGGCCGACAAAAAGTTGAAATTCTTGCCGTGTGATAAATCCGTCTCGGTTTGTATCAATCTGATAAAAATAATCCAGGTTCATACGTCCGCCTGGAAATTCATTGATGCTCAATCTGCCGTCTCGGTTCACATCCCTAGATGAAAAAAAGTCTTGTGCTACCAAAGAAATACATAAGATGCCTACAATGAGCAATAGCATTTTTTGCATGATATTTTCTCCTTTTCTGTTTTAGAAAAAAATGCTAAAAACGCATTCAACCAAAGTATGGCTTATTTTGCCAGCCTTTCCAAGAGTTTCCAAAAATTAATTAAAAATTATGGTTATAAGGTTTTTGGGAAGAAGTTCACAACGGCAACCAAGCAACCATGTCTTTCTCTTGCCAATTGCAGCAGACGCTGTCGGTCGCTTTCTAGCCTGCAAAGCAACACAGCAGAGAAAGCAAATTGCTTTTGCGTGTCTTCTTGGGTGCTGCTGAATTGGCATTTAGTGTCCTAGTGGCTCCCAGCAATCCGTTATCTTGAGCCGTAGAGCCGTCGAATATCAATAGCTCACCAATTCTTCCTCAAAAACAATTTGTGTTTGAGTTGGACTTTTTTGACGCACACGCTCTTGCTTGACCTTGCCGATCTCCGGAGCGTAATACACATAGCTCCAGGTAGTTGGAGAATCTTGCACCAAAACTTTGATGCAATCTCGGAATACATTGGCTGAAGTGGCAACAGTCTGTTGTAATTCAACGATTTTATATTGCGAGATCGTGCCTTGCATTTCGTTTGTCCAAGTGCTATTCAATCGGATAGGATACTTTAAAATTTTTTCAGAGTTTCCAGTTTTACGAGAGTATTGAATTGCATACTCGCCTTCGCGATACCATTCTGCGCTTACTTCTTGATCTACTTTGACCAAGAATTTACCTTGGTTCACATCTACAATTTCAAAATTGCCATATAACTTTTGTGAACCAATGCGCTTGACATAATTCCATTTTTTGCCAACACTCATGGGTGTATAATCTGCCAACTCGATGACCAAGTTTAAGATTTGCTGGTCTGTGCCTCCAATGCTTTGATAAGTTTTGATATAGCGTAAAATTTCTTTTGAATCACCATGGCTCTTCATTAAGAGAATTAAATTTTGATAGATATCTCGATGAGTAGAGTTAGGGCCGCCTCCTTTTTCAATATATTCTGCGGCTTTTTGATAGCTTGCCAAAGCTTTACTTGAATCTTTGGCTTTTTCATAGAGTTTGGCTAAATGAACATACGCTGGTCCAAGTTTGGCACCAGGGTCTTTGTCATCTTGATATTTGGCAATGGCTCTGATTCCTATGGCAATGGCTTGTGCGATAGCACCTTGTTTTGCATGCACATCACTCAACATTTGCAGCATATCGCTACTTAGGTCCTTTTCAGCCATTGCTAAATAGATTTGAGCATTTTTCCAATCCCGTTTATAGTAATATGCACTTCCTAAAAGAGCCATAGCTTCGGTATCCTGGGTAGAATATTTTTTAGCTTCCAGCAGTAATTCAATGGCTTTGGTATACTCTTTGTTGCTAATATGAATTTTGGCTTCTGCTACGATTTGACGATAGCGTTCTTTGGAACGTGTCTCTTGAAGCCCTTTCAAAAATTCAATTTCAGCCATGATGTCTTTTCTGCGATCACTCGATGGATATTGGCTTAAAAATGATTCCCATTGCTGAATTGCAGTTGCATAAGATGAACGTTCGCGATCTCTGCCTGCTTGTTCTTTGACTTTTTGATATTCTTTTTCTTCATCTAATTTTTGCTGGATAAGAGCTTCCCATTCTTTTAATTGAGCTAGCTCTTGACTATTGGGGGCTTGTATTTTTTTAAGTTCGATGAGAGCTTGAGATGCATCATTCCAAAACTTTTGGTCTATGAACGTAAGGACTGCTGCTCTGCGTTTGTTATACTGAGCTTCTATTTGCTGCTGTTCTGCTCTCGCTAATGCTTCCTGAGCCTGGCTTAGATCTTCAATGCGTTTTTGAATTTCTGGTTTATAGATACTGTTTGGAAAATTTGCTATATATAACTTGAGGTATCGAATTGCCTCTGCATATTGCTTGCGATCATAAGCTAGGGTTGCATCTTCTTTAACTTTTTGATATTCTCGTTCTTCTTGCATGCGATTTTTTAAGAGTTCTTCCCATGCCTGGACTTCTTGTTGTTCATTAGTATCTCGTGCTAAGTCTTTTGCTTCTAGGAGACTTGTATACGCATCTTTCCAAAGTCTTTCTTGGTCTAATGCTTTTACTCTTTCTAATAGACTGCGAAGCTTTTTGTTGCCAGCGACTGGTTCAGTGGGCTTATCTATGCCTTGGCTTGCTTGACCTAGGATTTGTTGAACCTTTTCATGAACACCAGGTACAGCAAAATAGGCAAGCAACAAAGCCATGCCTACAAATAAAAATACCAAAGCTGCTCTTTTACCCCCAGATTCCTTTGGCAATGGAGTAGGCTGGGTTTTGGGCTGTTCAAAAATAACACCTGCAACTCCTTGAGGACTTTGGGACATAGCACTCGTAGGAGCGATTACTTTACTTGCTGTTACTAATTCAATCGGCTTGTCTTTTTGGACAACACTGCATTGCAAAATGGCTGACTGAAATTCTTGAACAGAAGCAAAACGTTCATCCACATTTTTCTCAATGGCTTTGAGAATGATATTTTCCAAGTCAATGGGAATTTTATCATTCACTTGTCTTGGATTTGCTGGCTTTTCAAACATCTGCTTGACCAGCATCTCACGCAAAGATTTTGTTTTAAATGGCAGCCGTCCAGTGACCATTTCATATAAAATCATCCCAATCGAGTAGATATCCGTGCGTCTATCTACTTTTTCCCCAGAAGCTTGTTCTGGAGACATATAGAGCGGAGTGCCTAGAATTCCTTGAGTCAAAGACTCCAAATGCTCAGATTCTTCGGCTAATTTGGCAAGTCCAAAATCAACAATCTTGATTACTTCCTTACCTTGCTCGCTCGTTTCGATTAAAATATTTGCTGGTTTTAGATCTCGATGGATCACATTGCATTTATGTGCTTCACCCACTCCTTCTAAAATTTGGCTGATAATTTCAATGCTCCGGACGAGGTCGCATTGCCATTGATTTTGTAAAATCCATTCCAAAGTCTTACCAGGGCTAAAATCCATGATCAAGTATGGAGATTGATTGCTCAATAAGCCAAATTCACGGATTGCGACAATATTTCGATGTACAAGGCCCATGGCAACTTCAACTTCACGAACAAAACGTTTGTAGTTGGTTTCATTGTTCGCAAAACAAGCGTGCATGATTTTGAGCGCAAAAAAACGATTGTGCTGGAGTAAAATATGTTCTACTTTATAAACAGCTCCCATGCCGCCAGCCCCAAGTTTTTCTAAGACTTTATATTTGCCAAGCAGCACTTCTTCGCCGCCAAGTTCTGGAAACCTTTGTTGTTGCTTCATGGACATGGTTTTTTGTTCGTGCCGTAAGGATTCAATTTCGTCAGTGGTAAGAAGGCTTTTCCGAATCAACAAATTGTCTAAAGACACGCTTGTGCCTTGTTGAGACAATCGTTGTTGTTCATCCAGGCATGCTTTAAGCTGTGCAATTGTGATTAACTTTCGTTCCACAGCGACCTTACCTATCTGCATGTCAGATAGGCTTTTACTTTCAGATTTTGAATCGGCTGGAACC
>JAKLHB010000014.1:0-6729 GCA_022710345.1 Planctomycetota bacterium | reverse complement strand
TCCCGTCTCTACCTGGGCTAGAGATTCTATCTGCCCTGTCTCTATTTGTTCTGACGGTTGTTGCGATGCTGTCGAAACTTGGCTAGCGTTTTTGATCGGCAATTTTTTGCGTGGCATAATTTTGGTTGATGGAGACACTGCGGGCATAGATGGAGCATCTGTTTTTTCATGCAATTCAGATTCAATTTGAGCTTGTGAATCTTCAACAAATGTATTTGCTGTTCGAAAATGATCTGCTGTAGCAGGTTCATAAACCTCATCTGAGATAGTCTCCTGAAGGCCTTTCTCTAAGGCTATGGGTGGTTTTGGTTGCGCTTCTGGTGGGATCGCCGGCTGAAGCCTGGTTCTTGTCTTTTTAGCAGAGGGCATTTCATCTTTTTTTCCCCAAACATCAGCCAATGAACTTGGTTCTGGCAAATTCGCAGTCTCATCTAATACGATCTCAAGCTCATTCATCGAGCTTAAAGCAAGCGGTTCTGGTTCTGGTTGAACAGATTCCTGCGACGGTTTTTGTTCTCTGACAAAATCTACTGTCATCATGCGTCGTGTGATTTCTTTGGAATCCAGCATCTGAGATTCCTCAGTGTTTTTCATAATGAGCATCTGGGATTGCTCAGTGTTCTCCTCAGTGTTTTTCATAATGAGCATTTGAGATTGCTCAGTGTTTTCTCCCGTATTTTCCATAATGAGCATCTGGGATTGCTCAGTGTTTTCTCCCGTGACGATGGAAGATTTTTCAATACTTTCCCCTGCATCTGCTAGGGGTCTCTCCATGCTTTCCATCACAATCATCTGAGACTGCCCTGTATTTTCCATGGCTAACAAGGGTATTTCCACAGACTGTCCATTGGACAAAGGCAAAGCAAGGCTGATTTCTTGCAAACTGGATTGAGTTTGGTTGTCCATGACTTGTGCAGGGTTTTGCTTAAATAGCATGGCTTGCTGAATTTTACGAAACTGGTCTAAGGTCAAAAGCCGGTCTTTAACCAAAAGAGGGCCAATGTTATCCGGAACTTCAGTGAATTGATTTACTTGAAAAAAACGCAGTAACGCTGGCTGCTTGAGATATTTGAAAGCCAAAGCGTGTTGAATAAACCGAATTGCATCTTTCATAGCATTCGCGACCAAGTACCGTGCTTGGTACCAAGTCGTCCCTCCAAGGTCGTGGTTCAAATCCCACAACAAAATTCTTTGATTGACTTTTTATGGTAGATGAGTACAATAATATGCTAGATATGCTTTCTAAGCAAGTGAAATTTCATCAAGAAAAAATTTCCTTCAGGAAACATCGAAAGTCTTTTTAATCAAATTCAATAAATTAAAATACTGGAAATATCATGACGTGGTATTCTAAATATAAGAAAATTATCAACACCCCAGCATTAGCAATTTTATGCGCGTATATGTTAGGCATTTTCATAGGCTCCATTTTGCTTTGGCTTCCAATTTCGACCAAGAAAGATATTTCTTTTATAGATGCAGTGTTCACATCCACATCTGCCTTATGTGTAACAGGATTAACGGTACAGGATACTGGACAATGCTTTACATTGTTTGGGCAATGGATCATTCTATTGTTGATCCAATTGGGTGGAATTGGAATTCTAACTTTTTCTGGCTTCATCATTCGCATGGTGAGCGGGCGATTAGGATTTGAAGCAAAATCCTGGGTAGAAGAAAGTCTATTGCAAAATCATACCCCAAATATCTATTATTTTCTAAAGAAGGTGTTGATTTTTATAACATTGGCAGAATTGATTGGAGCTTTTTTATTATTTTTTGTATTTCAAGCTCAATATCCTTGGTATCAAAGCATTTTTCTAGCTTTATTTCATTCAATCTCAGCATTTTGCAATGCTGGCTTTTCTTTATTTAGCAGCAATTTAGAAGCGTATCGTGGATATTGGTTCATCAATTTGGTGATCATGCTATTGATTATTTTAGGCGGCATTGGATTTGTAGTTGTGGAAGATATCCGCGGCTGTCTTAAAGACCGATCTCATGGATTATCTTTTCATACAAAAATTGTTTTAGTAACAACAGGTATATTGATCCTCATGGGTGCGGTCGTTATGTTTTTTTTAGAATTTTCACATTCATTTCAATCTTTAAGCTGTTCTGAAATGATTTTATCCTCATTCTTTCAAAGCGTGAGTTGCAGAACTGCTGGATTTAATACAGTAGCGATAGGCCAATTGACTAGTGCTACCCTATTTGTATTTATTTTGTTGATGTTCATTGGTGGATCACCAGGATCCATGGCTGGTGGTATCAAAACCACATCCTTTGCATTGCTTTTAGCTCAAATTGTGAGCCGCTTGAGAGCGCGTTCATTGCCCGAGCTCTTCCATCGCACAGTTTCAGCAAAAGACATGGATCGCGTATTTACGTTACTGACAGTTACCAGTATGCTTGTTCTGTTTTCTGTATTTGTCTTACTTATTTCAGAATCCAATACAACTTATCTCAAGCAATGCAAAGAGCCATTTTTAACCATTGTCTTTGAAGTGGTGAGTGCAGTAGGCACGGTTGGCCTTAGTATGGGCTTGACTCCAGAACTGAGTGTGTTTGGCAAATGGCTTATTTCTTTACTCATGCTAATTGGCAGAATCGGCCCATTAACTTTGGCGATTTTCCTCATGAGTATCCAACCAGAGCTTGAATATCAATATCCAGAAGAAGAAGTGATGATTGGCTAACACGATCTTATTCGTGCAAGCGAGGGAAAATTATGGCAGAATATATTGTGATTGGGTTATCAAATTTTGGAAGTGTCCTGGCAAAGCGCCTATATGCCCTGGGCGAAAATGTGATGGTGGTGGATGAAGACAAAGAACAAGTGCAAAAAGCCAAGGATTTTGTATCTCAAGCAATCACAGCAGATGCCACGGACCGAAAAATTTTGGAAAAATTAGTGAGTGATCATCAAGTCACCGTGATCATTTCTTTAGGAGATAACCTTGAAAAAAACGTCATGGCTGTGTATCACCTAAAACAACTGGGAGTGCAAAGAATTATTGCAAAAGCCAACAGCGAGGATCAAGGTAAAGTTTTACAATTGGTTGGTGCCACAGAAGTGGTCTATCCAGAAAAAGACATGGCCATTGAAATTGCAGAAAGATTGCAAAATCCCAATATCCTCAATAGCCTTCCATTGGGAGAAAATTATTCCATCATGGAAATTGGAATTCCTTCCACATTCATTGGTAAAAGTTTAGCTGATTTAAGGCTTAGAAACAAATATAAAATCAATGTTTTAGCCATTAAAAGCTTGACTTCACAGAAATGGCTGGTGAATCCAGAAGCTGATTATGTGCTTCAAGAATCAGATACATTGGTTGTTCTAGGCCATATCGCAGATATTCGAAATTTATCAAAAGAAAATAGCAGCACTTAGGAAAGCCATTCTCATCTTTACTGCCGTGCCAATTCAGCAGCGCCCAAGAAAGCGTCTAAAGACAATTTGCTTTCTTTGCTATGTTGCTTTGTACAGTTAGAAGCTGACCGACAGCGTCTGCTGCAATTGGCGGAAGAGAAAAATTGCAATTAGCGGAAGAGAAAAATGTTTTCTTGAGTTGCCCTCAAAAAACGTTCTCATTAGGAAAGCCATTCTCATGCAAGCTATCTTAGGAAAACACTTTACATTTGAAGCCAGCCATCAATTACCGGATGCCGAATGCTATGGAAAATGCAGCAATCTCCATGGGCATCGCTATGAGCTCACGGTGGAGATGATAGGCCCAATTCAATCCCAAGGCTGGGTATGTGATTTTGCAGAAATCAAAGCAATTGTGCATCGAGACATTATAGCAAAGCTCGATCATCAACATTTGAACCATTTTTTCCCTCTGCCCACTGCTGAAAATATTGGCACTTGGATTGCTCAAACATTAAGCAATGCATTGGCACAGTCACAATATCACCTTCATAAAATTAAATTATATGAGACAGCCACAAGTTATGTAGAAATTTTAGCCAATGATCTCATAGAACTACCCAAAGCCTCTCAGCCTGAAACAAGCACACCGAAAAAAGCCGTGGCAATTTTTTCAGGTGGCATGGACAGTATCACTCTTTTATGCTGGCTTCAACGCCAAGGATATCGTGTGTGGGGAGTGTCTTTTGATTATGGCCAAAAACATGCCAAGGAATTGGCATTTGCCGAATATTGGGGAGGCAAACTTTGCCAGGAATGGCAAAAGATCGTTCTTGATTTTTTTCCAAAAATTGCTCAAACTTCTGCTTTGACCAACTCAACCTTGTCTATGCCATACGATCATTATACAGATGCGAACCAAAAAATCACAGTGGTTCCGAACCGCAATATGGTTATGCTAAGCATTGCCACAAGTTGGGCAGAAAACTTAGGTATCCAGGAGGTGTATTTTGGTCCACATTCCAATGATCGAGCAGTGTATCCAGATTGTAGGCCAGAATTTGTCCATGCAATGAGCTTGGCCACACAATTGGCCACCTACCAACACGTCATCATCCAAGCCCCATTTGCAAAAATGTCCAAAGCAGATATTGCAAGATTAGGACATGATCTAGGCGTGGATTTTTCCAAGACATGGAGTTGCTATGAAGGCCGCAACCTGCACTGCGGGAAATGTGCTACTTGCCAAGAACGCAAAGAAGCCTTTGCCCAAGCAAAAATTGCGGATCCAACGATATACGAATAGCTGTCTATTATCTCTTTTTCTGCATAGGAGGTTTTTTCATGAAAATCGCAATTATTTTAGCGAATGGTTTTGAAGAAATTGAAGCAGTTGCTGTGATAGATGTGCTACGCCGTGCAAATTTGGAAGTTCAAGTTGTGGGCCTATCTCAAGGGCCTATCTCAAGCAGCCGGGGAGTAAACATTGTCCCTGATATTGATTTGAACACAGCTTCTGCGAATTATGACATGCTTATTTTGCCAGGCGGCATGCCTGGCACCACGAATCTTGCCAATGATCCCAGGGTCACTGCGTTGGTCAATACCATGAACCGACAAAAAAAATACCTAGCCGCCATTTGTGCAGCACCGTTAGTGTTATCGCAAGCCGGAATTTTGATGAACAAGCGAGCCACATGCCACCCTAGTGTACAAGCAAAGCTTCAAGCTAGAGAAGTGGTCACACGAGACAAAGTCGTGGTGGATGAAAATATCATCACGAGCCAGGGACCCGGGACAGCAATTGATTTTGCATTGCAAATCGTTGCATTGCTACAATCACAAGCAGCAGCGGAGACCATTCGCAAGGCAATGATATATGGCTAATATCAGCATGGAAATTATTTTCCTTGGAGCAGGCAACGCTTTTACCAAAAAAAACTATCATACCAATTTGTTGGTGCGATTCCCACAAGGACATCTTTTAATTGACTGCGGCTTTAAGACCCCTGCTGCGTTGCATAGGCTCAAAATTTCAGTAAAGCAACTTCGCGATATTTTTATCTCTCACACACATGCAGACCACATTGGAGGATTGGAAGAAGTCCTTCTTCAGGCCAAATATTTATTCCAAACAAAACCAAAGCTTCATGTGCCACAACGTGTCGCAGATGATCTTTGGGAGCACTCTCTAAGAGCTGGCCTGCAATATACTGTTGATGGAATTGTGGGATTAGATTATTATGCTGAACTGCACCCGCTTCAGGAAAGCTTTAGCATTGCTAATACCACGTTTGAACTCATTCCAACCAAGCACATTCCTGGCATGCCAAGCTATGGATTATATTTTAATCAAATTTTTTACTCAGGCGACACCATATTTGATCCACCATTGCTCCAAAAAATGCTAGGTAAGGCCCAAATCGTCATTCATGATTGCAGTTTTAAGCAAAACCCTGTGCATACATATTATGAACAATTGCTCACATTACCTAAAGAAGATCGCAAAAAAATCTACCTCATTCACTATAATGATGCCTCAGAAAAACAGTTGAAATATATGGAAGAGCAAGGATTCCATTATGTACGTCCATTTATGCGGATGCAGTGGAATGCTGACATCGTTGAAAAAAAACTTTGAAATCATTGGGAGGTGGCTTTAGTGCCAACTTATTATGAAAAAATTAGTTGAATGCGTGCCCAATTTCAGTGAAGGACAAAGACCTGAAGTTGTGGAAAAAATCTTGGCTCAGATCAGAGCCGTTCCAGGCGTGGCTTTATTAGATCACGAGATGGACAAAAGCCATAACAGGGCTGTTGTAACTTTTGTTGGAACTCCGGAAGCTGTTGTAGAGGCTTCATTCAAAGCCATTGCAAAAGCTGCGGAAATGATTGATCTCAATCATCATAAAGGCGAACATCCACGAATGGGTGCAACAGATGTATGCCCTTTTATTCCATTGAGTAACATCACTACAGAAGAATGCGTGGCCTTGGCCCATCAATTGGGAAAGCGAGTTGGTGAAGAACTGCAAATCCCTGTCTTTTTATATGAATCAGCCGCCACTCGGCCAGATCGTAAAAATTTAGCCGATGTTCGAAATGGCGAATTTGAAAAATTAAAAGAATGGATCGGGATAGATCCCAATAAAACCCCAGATTATGGACCAAACCACATCCATCCAACAGCCGGAGCAATTGCTATTGGTGCGCGCTTTTGGCTTTTGGCTTATAATGTCAACCTTGCCACTACAGATGTTAAGATTGCCAAGAAAATTGCTCGTATCATTCGAGAACGCGATGGTGGATTCCCTTGTGTCAAGGCATTGGGTTTTGCCCTAGAAGATCGCCAG
>JAKLHB010000139.1 GCA_022710345.1 Planctomycetota bacterium | reverse complement strand
AGGTTTCTTCCATAGCTTTCACAGCAGCACGAATACCTTGGTTAGCAAAAATATATATCTTGACTTTGCCAGTCTTTTGAGCTTCAGCGACATTGAACGATGGATAACTGGTAGGGCATACAATCAGAGGAACTGGCATATCCCAAGCTCGAATAAAAGCTTGAATTTCCCCCATCTCTTTGCTCTTGGAATGAATAAATATACCATCTGCCCCAGCCTGAGCATAAGCACGAGCTCTTTTCAAAGCTTCTTCAAGACCCATGCCAGCAATCAGTGCTTCAACACGAGCAAATACGCAGAATTCTTTGGTTTCCTGGGCATTTTTAGCAGCCATGATCTTGCCAACAAATTCTGCAATCGGTGCTAATTCTTGACGACCTGGAATAAAACTATTGACTTTAGGAAACATTTTATCTTCAATGCAGACCGCCGCAATGCCAGCAGCTTCGAATTGTTTGACCATGTAGATCACGTTATTGGAATTGCCATAGCCGGTGTCTGCATCTACAATCACTGGAATAGAAACAGAATCATTCATGTTGGAGGCAGCACGTAGATAATCGCTCATGGTAAGGATATTAGCATCTGGCACTGCATGCGAGGTGCTTACTTCAAGCCCAGATGCCCAAATGCCTTCAAAGCCGGCTTGTTCAACCAGCTTAGCACTCATACCATTGTGTGCACCAACAATTCGGATGACATTAGGTTCTGAGAGCAATTTACGGAGCTTTTGCGCCTTTTTCATCAAAGATCTCCAAAAAAAACTTAAGTAACTACGCCCAGTAATGAACATTGATTTACTGCAAAAGACGTAGAAGATGCAGAAAAAAAACATAAATAGATATTTTCTGCACCCATCATCATAGAAAATACTTTAAGATACATTTTGGAATTGCAAAATTGCTTTGCGAAAAGCAGCAACTGTAAAAATCAAGGGATATAATTTTTCAGAGTACCAAAGACTTGCAAAATAAAGTCCAATCGGAGATGCTGGAAAATTTTGGCCTTGATTGGTAGCTTGTAATAACCATTGTAAGCCATTTTCAATCGCTAGATCATATTCAGATTGCCAGGCTGTTTTGAGATACGCTTCCCTGGCATCACAAAGCGCTGCTATTGCAAGTGCCGTCTCTTCGATTTGAGACTGGACATGCAAGCGTGAGCCCCACCCACCATCTGGATTTTGGTTTTGGACACACCAGACAATCGCTCTTTGGCAATTTCCCAATACTTCTGGCCATCCTAAGCAACTGACTTTGGACAGCGCAGAAATGACTTGTGATGTTCCGTATGTACGATTTTGGTGTTGAGGATCATCAGGATTGCCAAACCAAAGTGGCAGCCAAGAACCATCGGCGGCTTGATTCCGTGTGAGATATTGGATCATTTGTTTGATAGCTTTTTGCACACGCTTTTGCCACTTGGCTGGCAGATCATGGACCCATGCGGCCATAGCATAAAGAGCATGCGCTGTGATGTCTGGACAACTTTGATCAAAAGGCAGCTTTGTCCAACCACGGCAAAATGTGGGTATACCATAATCAGCATTTTGGATGCTCAGCAACCAGGAAATGCCCTGAATTCCGGCTTGAATTTGATTGGATGTGATTTTTCCCAATTTGCGAATGGCCGCAAGTGCCATGCTCGTGTCATCACCATCAGGCACTGCACCTTGAAGATGGCTCCACCCCCATCCACCTGGCCTAGCATAAGTAAAAGGATGTATTCTTTGGGATTGCTGGGAGAAAAGCCAATGAGCAATTTCTGTTTGATACGGAATTGCTAAGGAATCGTTTCCATGACTTATGGTAAGAGCTTCTAAGCTAAGGCTTGTGAGCCAAACACTCAGGTTCATGTCAATCGGCCAACTGCCATCTTCTCGCTGAGCATTGATTAAAAACTTGGCAGCCTTTTGGGCTACAGGGTGTTTATACTCGCGGATCGCGCTCAAGCTCATAGATACAAAGCCAGTCAAAGGTATAGCTTCTAAGAATCCTCCACTTTCTGGCTGCATATTCTGCAAGGTTTTCATGGCTTTTGGAATTGCATAATCTCTCAGCATGTTCATCCAGAAACAGTATTTGCTTGGGGCATAAAAATGCTTCAGCCTGCCTAGACCAATGAGCGCTGGCATGGCATAGCTGACCACAGGCAGCCCCAGCATCGCCCAAAGTTGATGTGGAACAAGCACAGCTTCAAATGGCAATTGCGGTACATAATCCCAGCTTGCTTTGGAATTGCCTAATCTTTCTGCAAGAGCTAGCATAGCTAAAATCGGTGTGGAAAAAGTTCGATCCTGTCCATAATGATGCAGCACAGCAGATGCGATCTTTGAACCTGGCAAAGCTATTCCAATTCCATGCTGGGTATATTTGCAAAGCCATTGTTCAGCTTGCCGAATAGCATTGCAATAATGAGGGATCCCTGTCTCAGCAGTCAAAGCTGCCCAAGCTAGCAAGGTTGTGCTCACATTGCTGGGAGCAGCAGGAGTGTCGCCCCAGCCACCATCTAAATTTTGATGATCTACAAGCCATTTTATTCCTGCTGCTATGGCTCTATAATCAGCAAAATCAGGGTGTTGGGACAAAGCAAAGGTTGCTACAGATGTAGAAAGAGCGCTGCTTGATAATTCTCCAAGCCAATATCCATTAGGATTGAGCTCATGAATCAATGTAGCAGCGCTCTTTTGCCCTGCCTCTTGTAAAGCCAAAAAAACTTCATTCTTCATAAAAATTCCGTTTTGATTTCTTTGTGTCTTTGTATTTTGAATTTCTTTTTATCCGTTGGTTGAAGATGGAGAGGGAGTATGACTTTCTGCTGGCAAAAATTCCGTGCTGCGGGCAATCAAAAGACGCTGAGTCAATAAATATGGCTCTTGATACAGAGAAAATGCCACTACTTTCCCGTGAATCCATAAAAAAATTGGAGTCAAAGGCATAGGATCGGGAAGCATAATACCCTGGCTGCGGCAATATGGCACAGAAACAGGCTGGCCATTTTTAATATGAAACCATGCTTCCGGTGGTAAGCAAACTTTAGGTTCCTGAGCTACTGCGGACTCTAATTCAAGGATAGAATCAGGCTGCAATGCGTCTATATCACCAGCGCTATGAATATGAAAATGGCCAATTGCCGTACGCCTGAGTTCTTCAATATAGCCACCGCATCCTAATCTTTGGCCTAAGTCGCGTGCCAAAGATCGGATGTAGGTGCCGGCACTACAACAAACTTGCAATGTTATTCTGGGAAATGTGTAATTTAGAATATCAATTGCGTAAATCATAATTTCACGAGGCTCAAGCACTACATTTTGGCCTTGCCTAGCTAAATGGTAAGAACGCTTTCCTTGTACTTTGATTGCACTATATACAGGAGGTATCTGGAGAGTAGCACCCAAAAACCCTTGTATACATGTTTGAACTTCTTCTATCTTTGGCTGCCTGGCTTGTGGATTTTGGATAATAGGGCCTTCTGCGTCATCAGTAGCAGACCATGCGGCTAGAACAATTGTAGCAATATATTCTTTCGTCCGCTGGCTCCAGAAATGTTGCAGTTTACAAGCTTCACCTGTTACGGCAATCAAGAGTCCAGATGCAAGAGGGTCGAGTGTGCCTGTGTGACCAGCGTCTTTGAATTGAAATTTCTTGCAAAAAAGGTTTAGATATTCTCGTGAAGTAATGCCTTTGGGCTTATCTAATAGCCAAAGGCCAGATGGATCAGGTTTACGCTTCATCCTCTTCTTCTGTTTCGGTTGTAGATTCCGGCGGCTTTTCAGGCTCTGGAGGGCTCTGGGGCTTAGGTTTTAACTTGCTATCAATGATTTGGATGGTATCTTGAAGATTGTCCTTCACTTCTGCCTGGGTTTGCTCTAATGCCCCTACAATTTTGCCTTTGAGGCTTTCTAAAGTTTCTGCTTTATCAATGCCTTGGGCCAATTTTTTGATACTTTCTGAAGATAAAATTTGAATGGACAATTCTTTATGATCTAATCCGTTGAGCAAAATTTCTCGGCCCCAAGTATCCAATTCTTCGATGTTCGACATAAAAGATAACAAACCAGCAACAGCCGCTACTTGAACAGCTAGGTCATTATCCCACAGCCGGTTTTGGAGATACCCGATGGCACGCTTGTCACCAAGCATTTCCAGAACTCGGAGAGTGCGGAACCTGACCAAAGCATCTTCATCAATTGTAGCAGCAGAAGCCAAGATTGCAAATTTAGGCAATGCTGCTTTGCCAAATAACATAAACGCACTTGCTGCTTCTCTACGTACCACAACGTCGCCTAACTCGAGCGCTTCTGCTAGGGTATCTAAAACCAAGTCTTGTGGTTCGCGAATTTGGGACATAGCTCTGATGGCAGCCTGGCGTACTAAAACAGACGGGTCTTTTAAGGAAGATTTCAGTGCTTGTGTAGCAGTAGATGCACTAGGGCCCATTTGGCTAATGGCTTCAATGGCTTCCAATTTAACTTTCTCGCTTTTGCTATATAAAAGCTGTTGAATAGAACTTTGTAAAATATCTGATGGAGTAGGCCCAAGTTCGGTTAGAGCAGGCTCGGTTCCCGCAGGAGCTGGAGCAGTAGGCGCAGCAGGAGCAAGAGCCTCTGCTTTTTTCTTTTTCGCCTCTGCTTCTATATCTTTACGAATTTCCTGTTTGATTTGTCCCAACAGATTTTCTTGCTCACGTTTATAAAATTCTACAGCGACAATCCACTCTGAATAACTATCTACAAATTTTCGATATGCTACGGATATTCCACGATAATCTGATCTTGCTTTTGCTCGTAAAACTCTAGGTTTTAGCTTTTCATATAATTCAGAAGACCAGCCTTCTTCTTCTGGAAATTCCATAAGCAACGCACGTGCTGATGGTGAAAGCCTTGCCAGCACTTCATTGCGATTGAGCTTTTCACGAGCTCTTTTGTCAATCTCGCGTTCTTGTTCTGCTAGTTGTTCTTTCTCTTCTTCTTCAGTAAGGCCGATGCCTGCCTTTTTTAGCTTTTGTTCCTTCTGTCGCTGTTCTTCCTCAGTAGATTGTTTAGCTTGAGAAATTTTGGCACGTATGGCTGATTCAATTCGCTCGCGTGATTCAGATGACAGCCGTCCTAATTTTACCACACGCTTTACTTCAGTATAGGGAAGGAATATAAATCCGGGATTATCTCGGACATACCAAACTCGTATACCTGCATTAGGCTGGCTAATATCCTCGATTTCTTGATATAGTCGGCCATATAGAGTGGTTTCAACAAAGCGATTTGCTAATACAACACCATTCACCACAGACCCATTTTGAAGGGTTACGCGGACAAACCAATCAATATCTGCGCTCTCTTTTGGTGCTATATCTTGGGCTAAAATCGCTATTCCTAAGAACAAATATAAGAATATCAAGCTAATTTTCACAATATATCCTTTCTGCGTGCTTAGCATTCTTTATTTTAAAGGATTTTTTGAAGCTACTATATCACTAACGTTCTATATATTTTGCGAATAATTCCATATCTTTAGCAGCAGCTTCTGGGGACAAATATTCGATCACCGCAGGGCTGTCTGGCAGAATCAATCGTTCTGGTTTCCATGCCTGATTTGTTAAACGAATATTGCTCAGCAATCGTTTTTGTTGATAGAGTTCCTGAGCTTTTAAGAAGGCACGTTTCCCTTCTTCTTTCCAACGAATGACCCATTGTTGAGAGAATAAATTTTCTTCTCGATCTAGGTGAATTTTGTAAAGATAGATACGGCCAATGAGATGATATACATCACTTTGTTTCAACTGCTCTGCGCAAAAATGCAAACGTTTGAGCATAGAGTTGAGTTGCTCTTGTGTGGGTGCAACTGGGTTATTGAGCTCATAGCAAATGAGCAATACTAAATCTTTAGCCGGATCAAATTCAGCTTGTCCTAATGCACTGTTTGGTCCAGTTACATCCGGACCTGCTTCTACCCCTGTTGTTGTCGTTGGTGAAGCCTCAGTGCTTTCTTGCAGAATAAGTCCTTCTCCTTGAGGTTTTACTTTAGCTTTGAGCGCAACGGTGTAAAATAATGCCAATACACCTAGCCCAGCAAGCAACGTAATATAAATGGTCATGCGCACTCGACGGCCAAATTGAGACTCCCTGCGTTGGATCACGTGGGTGGAAACTGCTTGTTCTAAAGTAACTCCCGAGGATTCAGCTTTACCCGTGCCTTCTTCAAACCCATAACGTTTGTTATATACATTCAGAGCTTGATCATACACCTTCTGAAAGCGAACGCTGCGTTCTTGAGCCTCTTTAGCCTTTTCGTCTTCAACTTCTTGCAAGATCGTTTTTTCTTGCAAGTTTTCCAATTCTTGCTGAATATTGGCGGACAATTGGGCAATTTCAGGAGCATCTGCCTCGGGATTTTTGACCATGCTGATTTGGCGACTATCGGGTGTAATATAAA
This sequence comes from Planctomycetota bacterium, assembly GCA_022710345.1. GTDB lineage: Bacteria > Planctomycetota > Uabimicrobiia > Uabimicrobiales > JABWCH01 > JAKLHB01. Next base: position 5,641 of record JAKLHB010000139.1, on the reverse strand, counting down.
CCCGATCCGATCCTGCTTCCATGATTTTTTGAGATTTACCAGGGATCATATTAAAATCACGTGCACTGGAAATCACAATCAATCGAGTGGTCTTTCCTTTAATCCCCAATTCCAATGTTAATTTTTGTTCAGTAATTGTATTGCCTGTTACTTGTGATAATGCTTCAAAACATCCAAATCGCCACTGATTAGACTGCGGACTATTTTCATTAAAAATGAGGCTAACAATTTTTAAAAGTTGTCGCGCTGTATCCTTATGATATGAGATATTGGCTAAAAACGCAAGTTCAATTTGATCATTATGTTTACTGGCTTCTAAAAATACTCGGTTGCTTTCACTTTGATAAATCTTCATCCTAGAGCTTTGATCTGTAGTGGTTAAGGTGATTAAAAAACCTTCCTTGCTTTTGGATGAATAATTTTTCCACAGCAAAGAAATAATTTCAATTAAAACTTCTTTATCTGGAAGAGCTGCAAAGACTTCACTGCTATTTAGGAGAGCGAATAATGTAAAGCACCTACGCTCCAAATTTGCATCAGGTGCAGCTTTGACTGTTAGCCCAGCTTTTCCAGCTTGAAATCGTGCTTCAATTTCAAAACCTTGCTGCCGGATTAAAAATTCATTGTATTCGTCTGTCAGATGCAGAACCGCTTCTGTTGGCAGATCTCGATCCCCACGTAGAAGCAATCGCAATGGACCACAAAGAACTTTGCAATGTTCTGGGAAAAGTTCTTCATAGTTGTTGAGGAATTGCGCACCACCTTGGTTGGTGAAAGGAAGGCGGATGTCGAGTTTCAAAATTTTTTGCTGCAATAGCGAAATGGCAAAACTGCCTTGCAAATCCTCTTTCGTTTCGCATTCAGCCACTTTTTGAATGGTTCTTTGATACGTTGTGGGCAAAATTTCTGCAAATTCCATTAAGAAAAAATTGCTCACTTTTTTTAAGTGTGTGGGCTTTGCATCAAGGTAATAAAAATACGTATCATTGGGATAGCCGCGGCCATTGCGATACCTGCTCAGCAGGTATTCTCCAAAAAGCTGAATATCATAGCCTTTGGTGATCAATTCTGGGCTTAAAAGCCTCACACCTGGATCACTGGCTGGCGTAATATGATGAATTTTATCCTTCAGCCCTGGCCCTAATTCTGATTGCAATGCATTCGAATCACTAATATCATCCACAATCACAAGATCAGGATAAAATTGAGCGCATAGTTGCAAAGCATTTTGCAGTCCAGTAACTTGATGGCTTAGAATAAACGGTGTTGGCTTAAATTGTTGAGATTGTTTATACAACGATTCCAATTCAATTTTAATTGTATCTGTTGATAAAGGCTGTTTTTCCGAAAGGACCCGGATGATATTGCCTGCTTCTCGAATGGTGCCAAGTACTTTGGTTGCCATCCATGTTTGAAAGCAACTGGATGTGATAAAATACAGGCAAGTGTGATTGGGTTTGAGCTTCGCTTTTTCTAGGATAGTATTTAAAGTTTTAAAGAATTTTTGGTCCACTAAAGACAAACTGGATATATCAAAAATAAGCATATTGGCCATCGAGCTCCATAAGGTGCTCTTTTCCAGCGCAATGGAAAATGGTTTTGCAGCAGGTTTTACCTTGAGTTCAAAACCTAATAATGCTTTTTCTAAAGTTTTTGCAAATTGAAGCAGTGCGCTAGAAGCCAAGCCTTTCCACTTTAAATACCGAATCGTCTTAAAATCTAACAATTGAATTGCACCTGGTGATGGTTCTTTGGTAGCCCATTCAATAGCCTTGCCTTTATCTGCTACCAAAAAGTCTGTATCCACTAAAATATCCCAGCCGCTTCCCCATTTGACACCTTCCTGAGCCACAAACATGATTTGGCTTGGAAAAGTGCCCCGCAAAAAGCTTAAAAACGCCTTGTATGCTGGTTCATCCATATTAAAGTTAGGTGGCAGAGCAATCAGCCATTTTTTGACACTGCCTTTTGATTTTAAGATCATCTGTCTGAGCTGTTGCAGCGTTGCTTTGTCCAAAGCTAAGCCCTGTGGAATTTCATAATAAAAATATTGCGCTTCTTTCTTGCTGATGATTTGTAGATTTTCCATGCTTTTTCCTCAATAGGAGAACACAGGCGGAGGTGGAAGATATCCTAGTTTTTTGATAAAGTTGACATCCATTTCCTGCGCCATTTCTTGGTGGAGTTGACGAATGTGACGCAATGTTTCACGTACGCCCATCATTCCATAAGGATCAACATATTTTGATTCCTTTTGAGATTGGATATTATAGAAATCGTACAAAGATACTGTATAAATCCTGGACATTTGTTCTACCACATCATAATAAGAGAGAAGATTATGATGTGTTGTGGGATACATTAGCACAATTGAACGAAGCGCATAGTGATTTAAGGACTTTTTTTCTGCTTCAAGCTTTTGTAAGAAGCCAAGCCACCATTGTGCCCATTTTTCTTTGGCAAATTTTCCATCTGTGACAAATGGATTTTCTCTCCGGGCAGCAACATCTTCTCGGATTAAAACCGCAGCCTTGCGTTGAATGAAGAATTCTTTGAATAAATCATTGATATAGGCTATCTTTTGCAAATAAAAATTTTGTATTTCTTGCAGTTTTTCTTCTCGCCGTTGGGCTGTCCCAACCAGGAATTTTTTTTCATAAACTTGAATCGTCCGGCCTTTTAACTTGTGCTCAAGTTTTTTTCCAAATTCACGTTCCTGATCTTGGAGGTTGAATTCTATCCGCACGACATATTCCCCTGGAAAAATTTCTTGGGCTGCTTTGTTCACAGTTTCAATCGCGCATTCGAAAGCAATTTCAACCTTTTCAGGCTCTAGGACCAAAGGAATATTGAGCCACATCACACGGCGATTTTCATAAGAAATGGTGAGCGTTAAAACCCCTCCATTGAGAACAGAATAGGCCTTTCCACGCACGGCTAACGATAGCTCTTCTCCCCATGGATATGGATTGAGTTTCAATTCAAATTGATCCAATTGAAATAAGCTGATCTCTTGAGCCCATGCCAATGAGCAGAACAATAATATTGCCAATATTTTAAATCTCATGTTTTTTTACCTTTTGCATAATGAATAGTTCAAGAATCACTGTTTGATTGTACTGTTTTGCTTGAGAAAAGCAAGGAAAAAAAATTGACTTCACCTAGTTCATCTGGTAGAAAAGAATACCAAATTGACTGGAATATAGCGGCAATAACGAACCGATCAATATTGATAGGAGCTTACTTAACATGTACGCACAGATTGCATTACCTATTCCATTGGACGAATTATTTGATTATCAAATCCCTACGACCCTTTTGCCACAACTCAAAATAGGCTGCAGAGTAAAAGTACCTTTTGGACATCAGCAACAGGTCGGCTTTTGTGTGAACATTCAAGAAGTCTCTCAAGTTGCAGCAGAAAAAGTGAAAGAAATTCTAAGCATTCTTGATCCTGAACCTGTAGTAACCCTCCAAATGCTTAGTTTTAGCCAATGGTGGGCAAAATATTATCATTGCTCTTTGGGCGAAGCATTGGAAACCACAGTCCCCTATTGCACCACCATCCAGCGCAGAAAAAATATTTTAATTGCCATTCAACCAGGCTATGATATAACATACGAAATCAATGCACTTAGAGCTAAATCACCCAGCCAGGCTCAAATTTTGGAACTTTTGCAAGACTCTCAAGCCCCCTTGGAACGTAGCCAAATTCGCAGCAAACTTAAAATTTCCCTAGCCCCATTTAAATTATTAGAATCCAAAGGCTTCATTAAAACAATATACGAAGAAAAAGTTCCAGATTTGTTTGCTCATTTGCCCACAGAGACCACGCCCAAAGTCGAGTTGACCCCGGCCCAACAAAACGCATTTCAAGAAATTCAAAAGGCAATTGAATTAGAAAAATTTAAAGTATTTCTACTATTTGGGGTCACAGGCAGTGGAAAAACAGAAATTTACCTCAGAACCATTGAACTGATCGTCCAACAAAAAAAAGAAGCAATCGTGCTGGTACCAGAAATTGCCCTTACACCCCAGACTGTGATCCGTTTTAAACAGCGATTTCCCAACGTAGCCGTGCTTCATAGCGAGCTTAGCAATGCCCAACGCGCTTATCAATGGGAGCAAATCCATGCAGGCAAAATACAAGTCGTGATTGGCCCTAGATCTGCTATTTTTGCGCCTACCCATCATTTAGGGCTAATTGTGGTAGATGAAGAGCACGAGCCAAGTTTTAAGCAACAAAATACGCCCAGATACCATGCCAGAGATTTGGCAGTGAAACGCGGCCAGGAGGCCAATGCCATTGTGATCTTAGGGTCTGCGACCCCTTCCCTCGAAACATACCACAATTGCCTCAAGCATAAATATATCATGCTTTCTTTACCAGAACGCATTGGAACAGCCAAGTTGCCTCAATTTTCTGTGGTAAATATGAAAGAAGAGTGCCAAGAGCAAAAACGATTTGTGTATTTATCCCGAGTTTTGATCGCTGGCATTGAAAAACGCCTGGCAGCCCAACAGCAGGTCATTTTATTTTTAAACCGCCGAGGCTTTGCCACGAACATCACGTGCCCAGTTTGCGGATATGAGATCCATTGCCCTCATTGTGAAATTCCCCTCACGTACCATAAACAAAAGCACATTTCCCTTTGCCATTATTGCAACTTTGAGGCAGCAGCACCGACCGAATGCCCTAGTTGCCATTTCCAAGGCATTCGATTTATGGGAATTGGCACAGAGCGAATTGAAGCCTCGCTTCGAAAATTCTTTCCCAATGCCCGAATCCACCGCATGGACAGCGACACCATGGTATCGAGGCAAAAATATGAAGATTCATTTTTAGCCTTTTCAAGACACGAAATTGACATTTTATTAGGGACTCAGATGATTGCCAAAGGTCTTGATTTCCCCAAAGTCACTCTAGTCGGCATTATTTCAGCAGACACCAACCTGCAATTGCCTGATTTTCGATCCTCAGAGAGAGCCTTCCAATTGATCGTTCAAGTCGCGGGCCGGGCCGGCCGCGGAGAAACAGAGGGCGAAGTGATTTTGCAAACCTGGCAGCCCGATCATTATGCCATCCAATTTGCCTTGACCCAAAATTACACGAAATTTGCTGAAGACGAACTCAAATTTAGACAAGAACTCAGCTATCCGCCTTTTAGTAGGCTCTTGCGCATTTTAATAGAAGGACCCGTGATCGCAAGCATCATCACAAAGGCCGAAGAAATCATTGCCAACCTCCCACCCGCAGATTGCGAAATCCTCGGCCCTGCCCCAGCCCCAATCGAAAAAATCGCAGATGCCTATCGCTACCATATCATTATCAAATGCACAACCATGAACATCATGAGCCGATACGCCAATACCATCCAAAAGTTCGTCATCCACAGCAGCAAAATGAATGTCCAACTAGACGTTGACCCTATCTCTTTGCTGTAACGCCTTCCAGAACTCAAACAGCGCACTCAGGTGCGCTGTTTGAGTTAATCTATGTCTTTCCATTGCCAAGAGCTAAAAATACGGCGATGTTCGCTAAGTTCAGTTTACATAATATCCTCAATAGAACTCTCGTATAAGATTGCACTGCAGCAAAGTTTTTTGCCGCGAAGCGGTTTGGGAATAAAGCCTGGGGTTT
>JAKLHB010000138.1 GCA_022710345.1 Planctomycetota bacterium | reverse complement strand
CTATTGAACGCAACATGCTCTTTGCTCATTATTTAGAGAAAGAAAAACTGCAACAAGAGCTTAAAATTGCTCAAAATATTCAAAAAAGTCTTCTTCCAAGAGGAACACCTGAGAATTTTCCATTTGATTTAGTCAGTTGGAATATGACTTGTGATGAGACTGGTGGTGATTATTATGATTATTTTGAGCTTGCGAATGATCGAATTGGACTTGCCATTGGCGACGTAAGTGGGCATGGCATTGGAGCCGCACTTTTGATGGCAACAGCCCGGGCTTTTCTCAAAGCATTGGCACTCAAGGCGAGCAATATCCCAAACATGATGAATGAACTGAATCAATTGCTAGCACAAGATATGGAAGATGATAAGTTTATGACATTATTTTACGGGGAATTAGATACAAAAAAAATGGTGCTTCGCTATGCAAGCGCTGGGCATGATGGTCCTTTGCTCTATCATCGCAAAACTCAAAAATTCGACCGGTTGGAAAGTACAGGCATCCCATTAGGCATGATGGAAGACTATAATTATGAAGAGCAAATGGAGATTGCGATTGAACGTAGCGATATTTTGGTCCTTTCTACAGATGGGATCACGGAGTCAATGAATTTACAAGGCGAGCAATTTGGGGTAGAACGGCTGGCTCAAATTATCCAAGATAGTGCAGAAAAATCTGCAAATCAAATCATCCAGGATTGCTATGATGGATTGCAATCTTTTTGCCAAGGTACACCACAGCGAGATGATTTAACATTAGTGATCATAAAATTTGATCAACCTAAAACAACAAGAAAAATTCCACCTGCGCAAATGACTACAAAATTAGGTTAAAAATATGCTAGTAAAATGTGCATCATTATTTATCGCAAGTTTATGTATATTGCTAGAAGCTTGCGATCATTCTCAACCAGAGACATCAGCAACTTTTTATACTTTGACAATTGGAGATCATACAGCCCAAGTCGAGGTCGCTCATTCAGATCAAAAGCGGACACAAGGCTTAATGTATCGCTATTCCCTAGGTACAAATGCTGGCATGCTATTTGTCTATCCTAGTTCTAGCAAGCTTTCTTTTTGGATGAAGAATACCCATATTCCTTTGAGCATTGCTTTTATTGCAACTGATGGTCGCATCACAGATATTTTAGACATGGAAGTTTATGATGGTAGGCCCGACTATCTTTTACCACATTATACCTCCAGTGAGGCAGTGCAATATGCGTTGGAGATGCAGAAAGGCTGGTTTCAGCAAAAGCAAATCCAGGCTGGTTATTATGTAAAATTTGGATCAGAGCTTCAGCAGCTTTTGCAAAAGATTGGCGCAATTAAAGAGCCTTAGTTGAGAAGAAAGCTACCTATTGCAGAATTGAACCCGCTCGCTTAGGAGATGGTATAAGCGTGCGGGTTAATTCCTCTGCATACAGGCAGAGAACATGCAATGATCATTGATCCTGCAAGGCTCAGGATCAATTCATTTACCCAACACTTTTTTTTGAATTAGCGTTGTGGCATTCTTGCAAAAAAGTTGTGGCATTTCCCCCAAAAAAATGTTATCATCAGGACATGATAACGAATTCGGAACCACTATGGCAACTGGAAACGCTTCAAATGGTTAGAAACTAGCCAACAACATCTGCTGCTGCAATTGGCAGAAATTTTCTTGAGTTGCTCCCAAAAACGTTATAATCAGGACTTTCTTATGAATAAATCTATCTTAGTGATTGGTGCTTTGGGTTTGGTCGTGCTGATGTTGGCTTCTTTATTTTGGCTACGCCAAGTTCCTCAAGTAAAGGAAATTCAGAGCATCCGCGAGGAAATTCAAGCTGCTTTTGATTTGGAACGCGTGCTCATTCAAAAAATTGTTCAGTCAAATAAAATAGAGTATCGTGTTGTAGTTGTTCCAAAAATACCTTGGGGTTTTGATGAGCGGCGGCAAAAACTCTTGTTCATTGGGCAGCAATTTTGGCGGGATTACAAAGGATATCCTGCACCAGATACTGTTTTTGTACTTTATAGAAATGACTTAGGTGGAGGGTGCAGTTATACTCCAGAAACCGAGGGTTTCACGATACCAAAACCAAAACCACGACAGCCTTGAGGTCTCGATTATGCAAAAATCGCATCATCCTTGGTCATTTCCTAAGCAATGTCGCATCACCAAGGAAATTGATTTTTCGAAAGTTTTGCAACATGGTCAACGTATAGGGCAGAAACACTTCCTGGGCCTTTATGTTTTGAATGGGGTAGGTTACTTTCGGTTGGGATTGAGCGTTGGCAAAAAATTTGGACATGCAGTAGAACGCAATCGTTGGAAAAGGTTGATGCGCGAAGCATTCCGGCTCTGTTCATGGAGATATGATGCAGGTGTTGATTTGGTCATTGTACCATCCAAGAAAAATAAGACATGGGAATGGAGTGTTCTCCAACAAGAGATGAATGATCTATTGCATCGGATTGTGCAAAGCATTGCTGTAAAGCCAGCGCCATGCACCAATGGCCAATCTGCTGGTGCAAGCCAATCTACCGAATGCACAGATATGTGAGCAAAACTATGAAATACATCTTTATTGGCTTAATTCGTTTTTATCAAATTTTTATTGGCCCACTGCTTCCACGTGTGTGCCGATTTGAGCCATCTTGTTCTCAATATTTCTTAGAAGCTTTGCAGAAAAAAGGTTTCTGCAAAGGCATGATTATGGGCATTTATCGAATTCTGCGTTGCCATCCTTTTTGTGAAGGTGGCTACGATCCCGTGGATAAGGAAGACGAAAAAAAATAGCTATGTTGCTTTGCGGGTTTCCTCGAAAAATGCCAATTCAGCAGCGCCATCCACAGGCAATTTGCGTTCTTTGCTATGTTGCTTTGCAGATCAGAAAGTAGGCGATAGCGTCTGCTGCAATTGGCAGAAGGGAGCAATGTTTTTGAGTTGCCGTTGTTGAGTTTTCCCGAAAAGTCCCAATTCAACAGCGCCCCAGCAACCATCCAATGCTGCAATTGGCAGAAGGGAGCATTGCCGTTGTGTAGTTTCCCCGAAAAGTGCCAATTCAGCAGCGCCCCAGCAACCTCCAAAGGCAATTTGCGTTCTTTGCAATGTTTTTTGAGTTGCCGTTGTTGAGTTTCACCGAAAAATGTTATTTAGTTTTCAAATCATTTCATTGACTTAGATCGTATGGTAGCCACGTTGTGGCTAGGAGAAATCATTATGAATTTCAGTATATTTCGCCATTTTACATTTGCAATTAGCTTACGATATATCCGTAAGCGTATGATCACTTGGTTCTCTATTTTAGGTATTGCACTAGGGGTGATGGTATTGATTGTGGTGCTTGCAGTGATGGATGGCTTTCGCACAGAATTCATTTCGCGCTTGCAAGGAGTGCTTTCCCACATCATCATTACTGTACGCAGTGGTGATCGAGTATACACAGATTTAGAGAAAGATATTCGTTCTATCCCTGGAGTACAGGCCACAGCACCTCATTTACGAGGCGTGATTCTGATTGCCACCAATCAATATTATGTAGGTGGGTTGGTCATTGGGATGGACTATGACAAAGAATGCCAAGTGGGAAATATGCAGAATTGTTTGGTGACAGCTCATAAAGAAGTACGTTTGTGGGCAGAGCAATTGCTCGAGGATAACATTCGTAGTCAAACTCAAGTCTTGTTGTCGTGGAAGTTGCTAGGTGGCAAAGATGTGCCTGCGGATGGCCGTTTCCCAGCAGGGATGCGTTTGATTTGCCAGCAAACTTTTACTTACATAACAAAGCAAATTCCCAAAGGTAGTCTTCCATCTCCTGATCGGCAAACGCATCAATATCTGGCTTATACTATTTCTCCAGAGAAAAAAGTTATTTTCATTGAAAGCTTTTCCCAACAAGAAGCAAAAGAATCAGCCGCTCGATCTCAAGGACTGTCAGCTCAAGAGCAAACGCAATGGCAAAAATATTTAGAAAGCATAGCGAATGCTTTGAACAGTCGGCAATTGAATGAGTTTATGGCTTATTTTGGAGAAGATTTGAGGCTTGCTTCTGGCAGTATTGATCCTCAAAAGCCATTTGTTTATATTCCAGACGATCCGGATGAAATCATCACCAATGTCCGGCCTATTTTAGTTGGCTATGAACTCATGCGGCAGTTGAATCTCAAACGCGGGGAAGAAATCACTTTGATGACTGGCAAACGCAATCCCCAGGATGGAAAGCTCAATGCTTTTAGCCGTAAATTTATGATTGTTGGGGCATTCAAAACAGGCTGGCAGGAAATTGATGCGCATTTAGTCTATACCCAACGCAAAGATTTGCTCGATTTCCTCGATATTACCACAGATGTGAATGAAATCTCAGTTGCATTGCATGATTATCAAAAAGCAGATGAAATCAAAGCTGCATTAGATAAAAAACTCAACAAAGATGAGCTGTATCTATATTCCAAGTCATACCAGGTCCAAAAATGGGAAGAACTGCGTAAATCCTTGCTTTCTGCAATTCGACTAGAACGCATGGTCATGGCCATCATTGTTTCGTTAATTGTGCTCTTGGCTGTGGTATCCATCATGATCATTCTCATTCTATTGGTCACTGAAAAGACCAAGGATATTGGTATTTTGAAAGCTTTAGGTGCCACGAATTCAGGCATTATGGCCATTTTTATTTTCAATGGTTTGTTCATCAGTTTCTTTGGCTCGATCTTGGGCAGTGGCCTTGGGATTTGGTTTAGCCTTAAAATCAATACAATTGCAGACATTATCTTTGAGCGGACAGGATTCCGCTTGTTTCCAAGAGATGTATATTACCTGGACCAAATCCCAATTGAATTTAGCCTTTCCAATGTGATTGTGATTGTGGTTTCGACATTGGTATTTACTTTGCTGTTCTGTTCGATTCCTGCGCTCAAAGCAGCTCGAATGGATGCAATCGAAGCCTTGAACTCTGAATCTCCGTCTTTAAAACTCTGGAATTTCAGTCCTCGACGTAGATTCAATGGCAAAACACGCAAGGGCTTTTTTGGTGTAGAAGACCTGGCGCGTGAATACATCATGGGGAATCAAACATTGCGTGTGTTTGAAAATCTCAACCTGGAAGTCAAACAAGGTGAAATCTTGGTCATCTTAGGGGCATCGGGTGTTGGCAAAAGTACGTTATTGCATATTATGGGACTTTTGGACACACCGACAGAAGGGCTTGTGTATTACAATGGAATCAACCTCAATGCGTATGATGCAGGGCATCAGGCCAACATACGCAATAGTGAAATTGGGTTTGTCTTCCAGTTCTATCACCTTTTACCTGAATTCACAGCTTTAGAAAATGTCATGCTTGCCGCGATGATTCATTATAATGCCGTGGAATGGAAATTGCGTCGTGGCCAAATTCAAGCTAGAGCCATAGAACTTTTGGGCAAAGTTGGATTGGCAGAACGAATGCAGCATCGCCCCATTCAATTGTCTGGCGGCGAACGCCAACGTGTTGCCATTGCCAGGGCTTTAATGATGAATCCTAAAATTGTGCTCTGTGATGAACCAACAGGCAATTTGGACGAGAAAAACTCAGCGGCTATCCAAGAATTGCTTTGGCAATTGAATAAAGATTTGGGCCTTACCCTGATCATTGTCACCCATGAAGAGCATATTGCTCGCAGCGGCCATCGAGTGTTACGATTAGAACACGGCTGTCTTAATCCAGTATCTTTTGCAGAGCAAAATAAGTAGGCGATTAGCTAGTACCTAGTTTGAACAACTTGGGTAGTGCCTATAAAAAACATCTGCCAAAGCATGTTTTTTGATTTCAAACAAAAAAAGGCTATGTCCACAACATAGCCTTTTTTTGTTTGGCAAAGTTTGTTTTGCTAGGCATGTGCTCAAAAGTTTATGCTCTAAGCTTGTTTGGGTCAGCATAACACAATGCAATGCGCATTAAAGCGACCAGCCGGTCGTCTCTACAGAGCTCCTACATTCCCAAAGTTTATGTACAGACATGAGGATTCGAGCTATAGGAAGTTTCCGGTGCCCCTTCAGGGCACTGAAAGACACATCTACACCTGGGGTTAAAAACCCCAGGCTTTATCCCCAAGCCGCTTCGCGGCAAAAAACACAAAAGAAAAGGCAAAATGGCAAATTTTTTTGTCTTGGCCAGGCCTGCATCCCATCAGATCTTTTTCATGGTCTCTCCAGAAGTCTTCGAGAACCAGGAATTGAATAGCATTGGGCCGCAAACTTTTCCTGTAAATTTAGTGATATAGAGCGCGTTCTTGTTCTAGTTCAAGTGTGGAAACACCTTGAGATTGGAAGGGTTTCATCAACTGGATCATTTCTTCAATAACTTCACCCAACCGTTGAGTTGTTGTGGCTTCGAATTTATATGTCAGCATAGGCGATGTATTGGAAGCGCGGACTAAAGCAAAGCTGCCATCTACGAATTCGGCTCGCACTCCATCTACATCAATGATGGAGCGGATGGCTTGCTTGAATTTGCCGGTAGGCGCTTCTTTTTCTGCTTTGATCATTTGGGTAATACTGGATACAATGGCAAATTTTTGGGTGTTTTCACTCGGTGCAGCATCGCGGATTTCATTGGAAACAGGCCGCCATGCAACTGATCCAAACAAATTGGAAAGTGTGGGTTGGGTTCCTGGAGGCATTAGCCCATATTTGATTTCAAAATTTGGCAATGTGTCTATTAGATTGAGCAATACTAAAATAGAATAAATACCATCGTCAACCATAACTTCTGGCATAGATGCGCAAGTTCCATAGAAAAAGTGGCCAGAAGATTCAGCAGAGGTGTATTGTCGCTGCATTTGGGTCAAAGCAGCTTGTTCTTCATGGCTGAGATGTTTTTTAAGTCGTTCTAGCTTTTGTATCTGTTCACGCACATAAGCACGATGGTTTGGGTAGCCCGCTGGAATATATTTCCCAACCACACCATAGTTGAGCTGTTCGGCCAAAATCCGTTTCCATTCAGCCTCTGGAACATTTGGAAAGTGTGCGGGGAACATCGCAGGAGTCAAAACAGGCTCTTTCCACATTTTTGCTAAAACACTCGCAACAGCCTGATCTACTTCTATAGCAGAAATTTTATGTTGTAAATAATAATGACGTAGTGCTTGCAAACGGCCAAAATATTCAATCACATCGCAAACCACTGCTGTACCCCGCACATCTAAGGCAAGGCCAATGTTTTGATTTAAGCGGCTGAGAATGCGTAATCCTTCTTGATTCGCCAAAAGAAAACGTGTGTAATAAATTACTAAAATACGCTCTGGATAAATGCCTTGGCCTTTTTCATCAATCACACCAGACCTATCTCCATCACCATCAAAAACAGTGGCAAACCAAGGGTGAGGCGAAGGTTCTTGGTTCAAGGCCTTGACTTTTTCTTGGGCAGCAAAGACTCCATCGGGTTTAGATGGATCAGCCGGATGATTCGGGAATGTGCCTTCTAGATCAGTGAAAAGCTCGATCATCTCTACGCCTAAGTCACGGAAAATAGGAATAGCTTTGCAACCTAGACCATTGCCAGCATCTAGTACCATACGGAATGGCTGTTGAAATTTACCACCGCGTGCTTGTAAAAGACGGCGGAAATATTTTGCCATATTTTTTTGATAGTCGCTTACCACATTGGAGATAGTCTGAACGTTGCCTGGAATTGTTGGATATTGTGTAATTTGTTTTTGAACAATTCTGTAATATAGGGCTTTCAGGCGTTCTCCATACAAGGCTTGTGGCAAACCAGAAACATCGGGTTCTCCGCGATCATTTTGTTTGGCTGTGATTTTAAATCCATTATTGTAATATGGATTATGCGAGCCTGTAATCTGAATAGCAACATCTAGCTCACGAGTTTTTTCTAAGATATACCAGCTTGTCGCTCCAGTTGGTGTCGGTTCAGAGGCAACCCAAACTTGTGCACCTGCTGCTGCAAGCCCGAGGGCCAAACCTTGTTGCAATGCTGGAGAAGAAGGACGATGATCTGCAGTGACCAGCACACGTGGGATTTGACCTTTTTCTGTATATAAAGAAGCCAATGCTTGTCCAATCAAGTAAGCATCAACTTCGCTGAGATTGATTTTAGGCCCATTGGGGACTGCGGTTGCATCGCCTCGAATATCATATCCACGAAAGATATTGCTATCGAGTTTATTGCGATGTTCTTCAGCTCTTTCTACAAGATCCATAATTCATTTTCCTTTCCCAATTGATTGATTCTAATAGATTTTGGGAGGTGCCATTAAATTTTTGGCAATCGCCGTTCATAGCCTTCCCAAAGCAAAGTGCTGAGATAGCCATAGCACGCTGCAATCCAATGAAAATGGATCAAACTGCTCTGCATCATAGGGATGACGAAAATTAAGATCACAAGCATAAGCCAAGATTGAAGCACAGGAATAAAAACTTCGGTCAAGACTCTGAGAAGCCCCGCAGCAAAAGCTGCTAATGCACCCATTCCAAGACATCGCATCATCATATTCAAATTCATTCCACCTGCATTGATGCTCTGTCCAAGGTAAAACAGTCCACCACCAATCGCTCCTAACATAGCGTATAGTAACAAAGATTCTACAGAATTTTGCTTCATAAGAAAACCTTTTAGCATGAAATAAGCCCCGGAGTATGACACATAGGCTCCAGGGCAATTAAAAAATCATCTGAACGAAAAGTTATACCTATTTGTGCCACATTGTATGAGCTGCATTGTATTAGCTGTATACTGATTCTAACGAATTTTGAAAAAGCATACGGCAACTCTTTACAAAAATTTGATTGTGCCAATTCAGCAGCGCTTCAGAAAGACAATGGATGCTCTAAGCTGCGTTACTTTGCAGGCTAGCAAACACCCGACAGCGTCTGCTGCAATTGGCGGAAGGAAACAATGTTTGCTAGAGTTGCCCAAAAACGTTATAATCGATTTTTGAAAATCATAATGCCTTACAGAATTAGGCTTTGTGCAGCCTAATTTTTAGGCCTTTCCATACAGCAAACATCAACACGACTAGATAAGGCAGAATGCCGCTCAAATGCCAATTTTGGCTAGGGTACGAAGAGCATCCGCCTGAGCCTTTGCCAAAATCATCTGGGGTGATGGATTGGTCAACGATGGCTTTGAGGAGGTTGATGCGTCCGCCATATTTTACAGGTACTGCGCGGCCAGAAACTTTATCTACGTTGCGATAAATCCTGCCTAAAATTTGGCTGTGTGTCTCTGTAGGATAAATGGCCCAAAGCAGAGCAACAGCACCGCCTGCACAAGGAGATGCCATGGAAGTACCACTCATGGTTTCATAATTATCTGCGCGATCGCTTAATGTTGTGCTCAAAATATCTACGCCTGGTGCCATAATATGCACGCTCTTCACGCCATAGTTGGAAAAATCAGCCAGGGCATCATTTTCATCAGATGCAGCAACTGCGACAACATTGTCTAAATCATAATCTGCACCATAGTCAGATGGATAATGAACTACCACATCATTATCCGCAGCGCTATTACCTGCTGAAGTGGAGCAGACCATGCCGGCTGCTTGAGCAGCGCGAATGGCATCCAGGTGGCTTTGAGAAAGTGCAGTATAGCCAAAGCTCATGTTGAGGACTTTGACCTTGTAGGCCATGGCATATTCCATGCCTTCTGCAGCATCTTCGATACCAGCCTCATCGCCAATGAGCCGTAGCGCCATGATTTTGATCTTCCAGCAAATGCCAGATACGCCTTTAGCATTATTGGCCACTGCGCCAAAAATACCAGATACGTGACTGCCGTGACCATCATCGTCTTCGACTTCGCCATTGTCTTTGTCAATGTTAATGCCATTGATATCATCTATATAGCCATTGCCATCATCGTCAGTATCATCTTCACCATTTGCTTCTGTTTCATTGACCCATAGGTTATCCACTAAGTCTTCATGTCCTGTGTTAATCCCTGTGTCCAAAACAGCGATGATAAGATCCGCATCTGTTTTTTGATCCCATGCTTCAGGAGCTTTGATTTTGGGAAGATGCCATTGATTTGCATATTGTGGATCATTGGGTGTTTTATCAAAGAAGATTCGGTAATTAGGCTCTGCGTACATGACTTCACGGCTGTCCAATAGCCATGTTAAAGTGTGTTGCAAGTTCGTGCCATTTGGCAAAGTAATGGCATAAAGATCTGGGACAATTTTGAAAGCTTTGACTTTCACTGCATTGAGTTGTAGGAAATATAGGTCTTTTTCAGCTTGTGTGGTTCCTGGGACAAAGCGCACCATCAGAGAATTGGGTTTATGAGGGGCTGAAAGCATTTCATCCACATTACGCCGTTGCGCAAAGATTGCTAATGTGCATACAAATGCAAGCAATGTCAATAGAATTGCATATTTTCTCATAGAAAAATCCGCACTATATTTCAAGCTTGCGCATGAAGTGCGGCCTCCGGTTTAAGTAAATGACTTAAGCAACAAGGCCTGGTTAGAAAGTCTTGCCTGTGCCAAAATACATTGTTACGCCCAAAAGCAAACTTAAATTGGAAAGATCAACTTCTCCATGAAATTTTGCAGTATCAGAGAATGGCATGAATTTCATATTGGGGCGATTGTAGTGGAAACGAGGTTCAAAGAAAATACTAATGTTGTCTGTAATGAAGTATTCCACGCCAATTGAACCCAACACATTGAGAGAAGCTGTATCTATATCAATTAAATCGTCGTTGTCATGGATATTGATGCTTAAGCCAACACCAAATCTGGCATAAGGAGCGATCCAAGTATTTCCAACAGCGATAGGTATGCGGAATTCCAAAAATGGAATAAGAGCCAGCGTATGGACATCTGTCACATCATCTTGAGATGCAGTAATTTTCGCAGAACCTTCCATAGCGAATTCCATGCCATCAATGGGAACAATGTTGTAGTCCAGAGCCACACCCACTGAAAAATATTCAAATGGAATTGGCATGCCAAACTTAATTTCGCATGTAAAAGCTAGGTTAGGAGCAGTAAATCCCCAATCTACATCACTGCCCATGACTTCTGCTTCAATGCCATCGTATTCACCCCATTGGTCAAAGTAGAAATCTTGGAATGTGGCAGCGTAGCCAAGGCCAAATCTGAGGCCAAAACTATAGACTGGAAATTCGCGGTCGCCAGTTTCACTCGCCATAGGACTTGTGCTGGTAAATGCAAGACTATCGCCTGTAGTTGTATAGGCACTTTCTTCAGAAACTGCGAAACCACAAAAGCAAACTAAGCATAAAAGCACTAGCAAATTTTTCATAACATTCCCTTCATCAACACTTTAAAGCTAAAAATTATCGAGAGATCGAGTATTATGGGCAAAATTTGTCAATCATCCTGAGGCTGCTCGTTAGGAACACGAGCAGCCTGGACGCAAAGCTAGCTCTATTTTCCATAAAGCCATACTAATATGCAACAAAAAAATGAACAAAATATAAAAAAACAAATCCCAAAACAGCCTTGACATAGCATCAAGGCTGTTTTGGAAATTAACTTATAAAAAACAAATTTTAATAACATCTTTTTCAATGGCTCGTTACTTTCGTCTTTTTTTTCTCCAAAAGACAAAAGCCATGCCTGCTAAAAACAATGCCCAAGTTCCAGGCTCTGGGACTGCATAACCAACAGCAATATGGTCATAAAAGATACCATCATCCACTGAAAGACCTGCGAATCCGACTGTATGAATGATTTCACTAGGTCCTGCATCAATTCGGATATAAACTTCACGACTATTGTCTGTGATTCGGTGATATTGGGGCATTGCTTTCACTGGGCCATAGTCCTGGCCATTGACGTATAAGTGGATGTCTGAGCCTTCAATATCGCCAAGGCCAATTCCAAACGATCGCGCTCCGCCAGCAATATTGAAAATATTATGGGGAGAAGTTTGCATATTGGTCAACAAGGATTTACTGCCATCCCATAAGGCTCGTGGATCTAAGTCTGTGCTAAGCACTAGATTGGATTCTGGTAAAGCATCATACACAATTGTTAGACCAGGAATAAGGGTTGCATCTTCAAAATCTTCTACAGCAAACCCCGCGATTCCTAACTCGGCATCCATAGTTGCTACTTGGCCTGCGGTAGTGCCATAGAAAACAACAGTAGGATCAAAG
>JAKLHB010000137.1 GCA_022710345.1 Planctomycetota bacterium | reverse complement strand
AACCTGGGGTTAGAAACCCCAGGCTTTATTCCCAAACCGCTTCGCGGCAAAGAACTTTGCTGCAGTGCAATCTTATACGAGAGTTCTATATACGTGCTACCACGAAATTAGATCATGCTTCAAAATTTTTATAAAATATTAACTCTCTAGACAGTAATAACCTAAATACTTTTGATATATATCTTTACAATTTGGGCAAGTTTGTTTTTTTGTGATCCAGGCTGGCATTTGCCCAATGCCATTTACTGAAGATGGTTAGTCCTGTCAGGATGATAGATTGGAAAGGCTGCTATGGATTTTTCTGAATCAATTGGTCAGATAGCTGTGATTGGTATGAATTGCCGATTTCCAGGCGCGGCCAATCCAGAAGAATTTTGGGACAATCTTGTGCAAGGCAAGGAGTCCATTCGGTTTTTCACAGATGAGGAATTGAGGGAGGCTGGCATTGCAGAATCATTGCTACAAAATCCTCGATATGTAAAAGCATCTGGATATTTAGAGAATGCGGATTGCTTTGATGCAGATTTTTTTGGGTTCACAGAACGTGGAGCCGAAATCATAGACCCGCAGCATCGTTTATTTTTGGAATGTGTATGGCGTGCTTTGGAAAATGCAGGATATAATCCTTGCACGTTTGAGGGAAATATCGGATGCTTTGCAGGCATGGGGAAGAGCCTGTATTTATGGCAAAATTTAATTCCGCATGAAGATTTAGTACGCCAATTGGGTACGTATGCTTTGATGGTAGCGAATGACAAGGATTTTTTAAGCACACGCGTTGCTTATTGCTTTGATCTCAAAGGCCCGAGTGTGACTGTGCAAACCGCGTGTTCGACATCTTTGACCGCGGTTCATTTGGCTTGCCAAAGTCTTTTATCTGGTGAATGCGATATGGCAATTGCGGGTGCTGTGAGTATTCGCGTGCCATTGAAATCTGGATATGTGTATCAACCAGACGGAATTTTATCGCCAGATGGCCATTGCCGTGCATTTGATGAAAAAAGCCAGGGAACAGTCCCTGGGTCGGGTGTTGGTGTTGTGGTGCTCAAGCCTTTGGACCAGGCCTTGGCTGACCATGACTACATCCACGCAGTGATTTTAGGCTCTGCACTCAAAAATGACGGACATCAAAAATTAGGATTCACTGCACCAAGTTCCAATGGACAATTGCGAACCATCCATGAGGCTATGGTCATTGCAAAGGTGAATCATCAAAGCATCCAGTATATTGAAACTCATGGAACAGGCACAGCTCTTGGAGATCAAGTGGAAATTGAGGCCTTGGCAAATTTATTTCAATTCTATGGCCAATCCAATGATTTTTGCAAGATCGGGTCTGTGAAGACCAATCTAGGGCATTTGGATGTAGCGGCTGGAATGGCTGGCTTGATCAAAACTATCCTGGCATTGCAACATGGTCAAATCCCGGCCACACTACATTATCAAAAGCTCAACCCTAAAATTGCCGAACGATTCTCAATTCAAGATTGTGTGGTAGATCGGCTTATTTCTTGGCCTGACATAGCTTCGCCTCGTCAGGCAGGAGTGAGTTCTTTTGGCATTGGAGGCACGAATGGACATGTTGTTTTAGGCGAAGCGCCCAGGCCTCAAATTGTAGAATCGTCTTGGGCATGGTATCCTATTCTCCTCACGGGCCGTACTCCTGCAGAAATAAAAGAAAATGCGCAAAATCTATTGAAATACTGGCAGCAGCGGGGGGAAATCCCTGTGCACGCTGTTGCGTTTGTGTATGCGATCGGCAGAAAATGGCTGAAATGCCGTCAATACCTTTTGGTATCCGATCAAGCATCAGCGTTCGCTGCTTTGGCTCAGCTTGTCCAAAGCAATGATGTTGCAAATCAAGTTGAGCTGCTTGATACTCATGTCACTGGATACAAAACAGAAGATGATTTTTTAGGAACTTGGCCGCCAGACGAGCAAAAGGCAAGGCTAAATGAGCTTTGCCAACTATGGATGCAAGGCCATGATATTCCTTGGAACAAGTTATATAGGCAGCACAAAATGCAACGATGGCCATTACCTGGTTTGATGCTGCATCCAAAGCCATATTGGGTTGAACCATTACGTGTTCAAGCCTCTTCAGATACAATTGAAATAGGAAGCAAGCAAAATCAGGCATTGCCCCAGGGGGATCTACAAGAAGACAAAGCAGGGATTGTACAAGAAAATGTCCGAACAAATCTAGAGCAATGGTTTTATCAGCCCATTTGGCAAATGATGCCATCCATGCCATTGATGCCTCCAATGATAAAGCCATCCAAGCCAGAAAAGCCATCTAAGCCAGGGAATTGGCTTGTGATCTACAATTCAAGTACCGCTACGTATCAAGCCGGCTTGATTTCAGCGTTACAGCAAGCAGGAATTCAAGCAACAATGCTAGAAATGTCGGAGAAAAATCTTTCCAACACACGCATCTTGGCATTTCAGCACCTTCAGCACAATTGGCCAGAAGTTATCTTAGACATAACAGGCTGCCATCTCCATCCTAGCGAATGTTCACCACAATTGCATTGGGAGCAACTGTTAGGGTTATTTCAAGCCATGGGTGAATTAGGAAATCTATCGCCATGTAGGATGTTTGTACTTTTATCTGGAGTTTGGCAGCTTGGTGCAGAAGAAATTTATCCAGAGCAGTCTTTGCTTTTGGGTCTTTTGGCTGCTTGGAATCGTGAAAATTCAACGATCCAGGCCTATGCGATAGACATAGGCTGGTGCCATGACCATACGCCTTGGGATTGGCTGATCCAGCAATGGCAGCATACAGATGTCCCGCTTCCAATGGCATATCGTGGACATCGAGCTTGGAGTCGAATCTGGAAGGTTGCTGATCTTACGCCGGCCACTTTGCCTAGACTTCAACGCCAAGGATTTTACATCATCACAGGAGGCCTCAGTGGTATTGGCCTTGTCTTAGCACGTTATTTATCGAATGGTTATGAGGCAAAATTGCTTTTGATTGGCCAAACGAAGCTTCCTGACCCCTCGGCTTGGGATGCTTGGCTTCGAACCCATAGCATTGAAGATGTTGTGTCGCAAAAAATCGTTGCCTTAAAAGATATGCAAAGGCAAAATCCCTTTGTGGTGTATGAGTCGGTGGACGTAGCAGACAAACAAATGCTCCAGGATGCCATTCAGAAAACACAACGTATGTTTGGACAAGAATCTGTGACTGGGGTCATTCATGCTGCAGGTATTGCAGGCGGCGGCTTAATTCAGTTGAAGACTATGGAACAGGCACGTGCTGTTTGGAAACCCAAGGTCATGGGATTATTCAATTTATTGGAAATCTTCCAAAAAATAAAATTGGATTGGCTCTTGCTTTGTTCGTCCGTGAGTGGTATATTAGGAACACCTGGCCAAAGCGATTACCAAGCGGCTAATGCAGTGTTTGATGCAGTGGCTGATGCGAGTGATATGGCTGCCTTTCCAATCATTGCTATTCATTGGAGCACTTGGAAAGAAACCGGCATGGCCTTGCATACGCAAGTATCATCATGGCTAGAACCTATACGCCAGGCTAATTTAGCCCAAGGAATTACCGATGAAGAAGGCATTCAAGTATTTCAACGAATTATGGAATCAGGGATTGCCAATGTTGCGGTTTCGCCGTATGCTTTATTGAAACGGCATACCATCAATCTGGCCGAAGTTCCTGAATTCAGCCGTGTTTCTCCTGCAACGCCCTCGATTCAGTCTCAACCTACTCTTCAACAAGATATCCTCGCCCAACAAGACACAAAACAAATGGCCATATCCAAGGCTGATATTGAATTAGCCATGGTCCAAATATGGCAAGATATTTTGGGCAAAGAACGCATCCAACCTCAGGATGATTTTTTAGAATTAGGAGGCGATTCGCTCTTGGCCATTCAAGTCCTCTCCCAAATCGCTGCGCAATTTGATGTGCAAATTGGGCTAGCAAAATTTTTCCAAAATTCAACAATAACTGCTCTAACAAAAAGTATTTATGAACAAATCAAGGAGGCAAAAAAATGAAGCAAATTTTACTATTTTTGCTATGCTTTTCTCCAATGCTATTGGCAGCCCCGACATTGATTTTCAATGCCATGGATTTTGATCAACAATCATTTGGGTTGATCAATTTTGAAGGTAGTCAATCATCAGTTTCAGGAGTAAATTCATATTTAAGCACTTATAATGCAAGTGCTTCAATTGGTTGCGCAATTACCAACTATGCAGGCTCTTATTTTACACCCATCGGCTCTTATGGAATCTACGATGGCGCAGGATCCATGACCATTCAGTTTAACACTGCGGTAAATGCAGTAGGAGCTTTTTGCATTGGTTGGGAAGGCAACGAAAATCCTGAAACAGGCGGCGTAGGCGCTAAAATGCGCATCACTTTGGCCAATGGCGGCGGAGTTTATACGTATTATTATCACAATTATTCCAACTTGCTCATTAGCGATCCACATCGCTACAATGGATTTTGGGGCGTGTATGATAGTACGTATGGGATTGCCAAGATCGAGTATATCTGGAACCGTGATTGTTCGGGTATGGACAACTTCTATTTTGGAAATAATATCACGTTGCTTGGAAATGGCCCCAGCAACGTAGCTTTTTCCAACATCAGCACCATTCCTTTACCCAATGCAGGTGTTCCTGAGCCAGCGACTTTAGTTCTTGCGCTAATAGGGCTTTTAGGCATTTGGTTTAGTCGTAAGTAATTGCAAAACAACGGCAATTCAACAAAATTTGCTTGCTTCCGCCAATTTCAGCAAAGGAACACTTAAATAGAACTCTCGTATAAGAGATGCGCTGCAGTGCAAAGTTTTTTGCCGCGAAGCGGTTTGGGAATAAAGCCTAGGGTTTCTAACCCCAGGTTATGTCAGCTCTTATCGTGTCCTGATGGGACACAGGAAACCCTGGCAGGCATGTTTTGTAAAAATGGATCAGTCGTAAGTAATTGCCGGTCTATTGTAGAGGATGTAGTCAATCACGCCAATCATTTTCTACATCCTCTTCTTTATTTTTTGAAAGTAGTTATGGCAGAACAAAATTTTGTAGATGAAAATGACATTGATTTAGAAGATCGTACCAAGCGATATTTTGGGGATTTATATCAGCGGCTGCAGCAATATCCTATTTTAGTGGTAGGGGCAGGGGCAGTTGGGACAGAGGTTGTGAAGAATCTGGCCATGCTTG
The DNA here is from genome assembly GCA_022710345.1 of Planctomycetota bacterium. Lineage (GTDB taxonomy): Bacteria > Planctomycetota > Uabimicrobiia > Uabimicrobiales > JABWCH01 > JAKLHB01. The sequence continues at coordinate 7,035 of JAKLHB010000137.1, read as the reverse complement.
GTGTGAGAAAAATTTACCTAGTGGATTTTGACAAGGTATCTATGAGCAACCTCAATCGGTGTATTTTTTTCATGCCGCAGGATCATGGCTTGATGTATAAAGTTCATGCTGTTGCGCGTTATGTATCTCAGGCCTGGCAACACACAGAGCTTATTCCTTATGCTATGGCAATCCAAGATGCACCAGAAGAAGTGTGGCAAGTGCCCATTGTGATTTTGGCAGTGGATAATAATGAGGCCCGGTATTATTGTAATCTGCGCGCATTGTCCAGTGAGCAGCCGCCTTTCTTGATCAATGGGGCCATGGGCCGGACTTTTTTTGAAATTCAGGTGCTCTTGCCGGGGGAGACTTCGTGCTTGGTCTGTTCCTGGTCTCCAGAATATGTGCAAGGGATGTTCCGCCGGATTGTGCGGGAAAGCTGTGATCAATTTTTTGTCAAAACTTCGGAGCGTTTTCCCGCAATCAGTGTGCTCAATTCCATGATCGGTGCCATGATGGCAAGTGAGACCACCAAAATTTTGGTCGGCCTGGAACAATGGAAGCAACACAAGCAATGGGAGCCAGAGCATCAGCCTATTTTGGGACAAGCATTACGGTATGATATTGCAACTCATGAATTTAGCATTGGGAAGCTGATCCCTAACCCTGAATGTGTGGAGGTTTTTTGCAAAATACACCGCCAGGCCGCGCAATGAGCGTGGAGCGTGATTAAAAAAATAAGCCACGTTGAGACAACGTGGCTTAAAAAGTAATGCAAAGAAACAATTATGGTTCTCCAAACAACTGATGTAAAATAGCTTCCGCTGCTTTTCGTTTCGCTTCTTTTTTAGATGTTCCAGATTCAACTGCTTGGAGCTGGCGATTTTCCCAACGACAAGTCGCGTGTATGGTAAAGACAGGAGCATGACATGGACCTGATTGGCATCGAAGATCATATTCTGGAATGGCTTCTCCATTGCGGCTCAAAATGGTATGAAGCATTTCCATGGGATTGCTGCCATTGGCCAATGTTGTCTTTTCTGGCTCTGGAAGGTTCATTCGTTGGAGGATTTCGAGTAATTTTTGGGCTGCTATTTTGGTGGCTTCTTTTTTAGATTTGCCCATGCCTCGTGTAACAATTTCTTCGCCTAAAATCTCGCAATGAGCCTCCATTTCAAACATAGGCTCATGTGGCTTGCCAGATTCTCTGGCCAACAAATAATTAGGAGGCGGGAAACCTTTTTGAGCCAACAGCTCTTGAATCATTCCCATAGGGTCTAATTGTTGCAACTGCAATTCTTCTGTGATTCCTTTGAGTTGAAAGACTCGGGTAATTGCTTCTGAACAAACCTGAATTCCTTGATCCAGATGAATTGCGCCGATCATGGCTTCCACCATATCAGCCACCACTCGTTCTGTGATCTGTTCCCTGCATGTATTTGCTGGAATAATGGCCAATTCTGGGATATTCATGGCCTCGCCCATGGTGGCTAGAGCACTTTCATTGACCATGGTCATGCGCTTTTTGGTCAGCCAGCCTGGAGCTTTGGTAGGAAAATTGTGGATGAGGTAGTCTGCAATCACAAAATCCAATAGGGAATCACCCAAAAATTCAAGGCACTCGTAATCAGGGAGGGTAATGGCTTTTTGGTATAAAGAAATATCGCGCGGAATGATTTGCCATACTTCCCATAGCCAGGTATTGATAGTTTTTAATTCTGTCATAAATCGTTTATAATTTCAAAAAATTCAAAAAATTATCCCTGTTCAAAGCAGGGATAATTTTTTGAAATATCCGAATCCGATTTGGTTTAATAAGCGCTTAAATTGCCATTGCCATCCAAGGAGAATGTCAAGCTTCCTTCTTGATGCTGCAAAATAGTGGTTACTACCCAATGTACAAACATTTTCATGCCTGCCACTGGATTTTGGGAAGTGCCAATATTCACGATACCAGAATCTGGGATCTTCATGGTCGCGTTTAACGTATATCCCCACAGCACGTTGAGTTCATCAATACTTGCAGTAGCACAGGTAATATATTTGCCTACGCCTTGATAATTGCCGCTATGATAGAAATGGGCACGGACTACAATTCTTACTACTTCAATTCCGTACAAATTTTCATAACTAATGACATATTGGCCTGAATGTTTTTCTCTCCAACCAGCCAATTGCTGCCATGAATTGATACCTGATGGCACTGCTGCAGATTGGTCTATGGAAGTATTGACAACAGGCTTGTTTTCTTTCACAAATTCATAGAGCTTTTTGAGGATATTGATGATCTGGTCAATGTCAATTTCACCTTCGCGGCTGGAATCTGCTGCCATGTCCAGTGCATTTTCTGTCTCATCCCCTAAGCGAATGATGTTCATGCTGCGGACTTGATAATATTCGGGCTTTAGGAAAAATTCATCGGGTTTGGCATTTTCTTCTGTATACAGTGCAACTTTGCAAATTTCTGGACGTTGGGAAATTTCTTGAATCACTGCAGGGGAAGCAATGAAAGAAGCTGCTTGCAATAATTCATGCAACTGCAAAGATTGAATCTCCATGCGTTGGCTGGCCAATTGGTTGAGCCAAAAGAAAGATTCTTGACTACGGGACTTGTATAGCTCAACAACTTGCATGGTGGTGTTGAATTCGTCGCCTCGAATGTTCCATTCTTGAATCAATTGTTCTGGTGTTTGTTTTTCAAAAAATGCTAAAACATGGAACTTTCCGTCTGGATTTTTGGCCATTTGCTTTGCTAAATCTTGATCAACACCAGCATACACTGCTACGCTAAAACCAAGAATAAAGAGTAAGAATAAAGTTTTCATAACTCGCAGAAATTCCTTAATCTCAAGGAATTTGCTGCCTCCATAAACATAACGCAAATTTGCTAGCAAACTAGAATAGTTTAGCACGTTTTCTCCTAAATGTCAATTCAGCATAAAAATTTTCTCCAAGAAAAGAAAATCATCATGCTTTCCTAGATTCTGCTTGCAGTTTTTGATCAAGATCATTAAAATAGAGCATTCTTTCGTATTAGCTAGGAGGAAAAGACAGCTCATGTCATTGAAAGTTGGGCAAATCATAGAAGGATATTGCATTATCGCTGAATTGGGTAGCGGAGGGAATGGTATAGTATATAAAGCTCGTTCCCTTGAGGATGGCCATATCATTGCATTAAAAATTCCTTGGAAAGAGAGAATCAAAAGAGACCCTTGGTTGGCCAGCAATTTCTTACGCGAAACTTCAGCTATTGCACGTTTGGAGCATCCAAATATTGCTCGATATTATCGAGCAGGCACTTATCGTTTGGAAGAAAACGGCGAATCCATAGCCCTTCCATATATCACGATGGAGTTGGTAGAAGGAACATCTTTAGAATCATGCCCTGCAATTTCGATTCGATGTCGAGTGCATATCATGCACAAGGTCGCAGAAGCTGTGGCTTATGCACATGGTAAGGGTGTGATCCATCGAGACTTAAAACCAGCAAATATTATCTTAGATCAAAGCAATAATCCAAAAATTTTGGATTTTGGCTTAGCTAGGCTCATGGACGAAATCATCACTCGTTCTGCAATTTTTGAAGGTTCTCCAGCATTTGCAGCCCCTGAGCAATTTAAGGGTGAAACTTGTGATGAAAGAACTGACATTTGGGCTTTGGGCAGCATTCTCTTTTATACCCTCTGTGGAAGACCACCGTTTTTACCCAATTACAACGATGAATTAACTGAAATGCAACGCATTTTTGCAATCCAAGAACAAGTCTTAAAAATGCCAACTCCTAAACCATCTCGATATAATTCAGAAGTAGATAGTTATTTAGACGATATTTGTGTTAAAGCTCTGTCCAAAGATCCTAAAAATCGCTACCAAAGTGCAGAGGATATGGCAACAGCACTCCAGCAATGGGGAAGAATCAATCGGGACCATTGGGTTGCTAAGGCGCAACGTGCCATTCATTTCTCTCATTTTTTTCCAGGGTTTATTCGTAGAAGACAAGTTGCATCCGCGTATCAATATTTGCAAATCGGGCTTTCTTATGCTGTTGCCACCACACCAATCAAAGATTTTTTATTGGAATTATTGGCATTAGAAGGCATTAGCAACGTTGCGATTATAGAACTTGTTGCCCCAGATCGTATGAACGCACAAGAATGGCAAGATTTGCACCAGAAGATGTTGGAATTTTCCAAAATAGAATCCGACAACGTAATTCCTATCAAAAAGATTGTGGTTGGGATTGCAGAAGGCGAAGACATTCCACATCAAATTTTAATTGTCGCCCAGAAGCCCAATGGCCAGGCTCTACGCGAAAAATTAGGCAGAATCACAACTGAGATTGCTTATGAACTTGCTCACAAACTTGGAGAATGTTTGAGCCTGTTTCAGCAAAGAGGATTCCAGCCTACGCTACCCGAGCCAGAGCATATCTTCATTCAACCCATTCAAATCTTGCCTAGTGCATGGCCAATTGGGGAAACCAAACCTGCCAATGCGCTGGGTATGGCTCAATTGCTGTACTATAGCCTTACTGGCATGCCGCTTGATCCAGCAACCTGCGACTGGCATCAAGTTCCTGAACGATTTCGTGACCCAATTCAGCAAGCCATTCATTCACCTAGCAACATCACAACAGTGCAAGAATTTTTAGATGCCTTGGAACGAAGCCAAGAGGCACGAAAAATCCTTGATTCTGGAGTTTTGGACCGGCCATTTGTATTTCCTGCGGGAGAGTATTTTTTAGAGAAAACACTTCATATCCAACAAAATGGACATTTGAAGCTCCAAAATCACACACGGTTTTTGATGGGGCCATCCGCTACCATTGAATGCGATGGTCAAATCACAGCAATTGGGGATTGGAATGCAGACACTGGTGAAAGTGGTATCTATTTTGGCCCCATGCAAATCAAAGAAGGATGGCCTGGTATCCGTATCACCGCTGCCAATGATAAGCCCCAATACTTTGAAGGATGTAGTTTTGAAGCAGGCCGAGGCACATACGCTGCCAATGGACGAACCTGTGGTGGTGCGATCTATGAAGAAGGCACGAAGCTTACAATCCGAAATTCTCGGTTTCAAGAAAACCGGGTCGAAGGAGATGGTGGTGCCATTTATATCACCAGTGATGCCATTGAGCTAGAGCTCCAGGATGTTCTTTTTCAAGAAAACCTTGCCAATCATTATGGTGGTGCGATTGCTGTGCAAAGCACTGGTAAATTAAGCATCCAACAATGCAAGTTCATCGCCCATTTGGCAGGTGAAGATGGCGGTGTTTTAGCCCTCAAAGGTGCCGGGCCTCAAGTATTGGATATTACAATCCAGGAATCTCATTTCAGTGACAATCGTGCCCATACTTCAGGTGGGTGCATCAGTCTTGCTTTTTATACCAAAGCAACATTGCTGTCTTGCCAATTCGAAAATAATATTGCAGAAGACAGTGGCGGCAGCATCATTGTTATGGGAAAAAATGATTTTGTCACCCAAATTGTATTGGATCAGTGCAAATTTAGCAGCAATCGTTGCCCAATTCGAGGCGGAGCTATTGTTGCGCGGAAACAGACCATGCTGGAGGTTCTACGCTGCACTTTTGACGGAAATAGTTCTGATCGAGACTGTGGCGGTGCAATCGCACTTGATGGTAAAACAGGCTCCATGCTTACCAAAGCTGTATTTGTAGATACCGTGTTTGTAGAAAACCGATGCCGAATAGATGGCGGAGCAATCAATGCAAATATGGGCACTGAAACGCGCCTTGAAAACTGTAGATTTGAAAGCAATTCAGCCGAAGACAACGGCGGTGGTGCGGTTGTCATTGTAGGAGAAGGACCCGAAAATTTTAGCCTAGCGCAATTTCTAGGATGCAATTTCACCCGCAATCGTTGCCGAATGAATGGCGGAGCAATCAACGCAAATTTATATAGCCGTTTATATTTAGAACGCTGCAGGTTTAAACACAACAGCGCTGAAGATAGTGGTGGTGCGGTTGAAATTGTTGGAGAAGAAGGAGACCATCCTACTGAACTCAAGCTCAGCCGTGTGATCTTTACCGGTAATCGCTGCAAAATGAGCGGTGGAGCAATGCATGCGGTTGATGCGACATCCATCATTTTAGAAAATTGTCATTTTGAACAAAATCGCGCTGAAGAAGAAGGCGGGGCTCTCCATATTAAAGGAGTAGAAACCGCGCGTCATGCTGAGCTTACCATCATTAACTCCATGTTTATAGAAAACCGAAGCCGTCAAGGAAGCGGAGCATTGCATATCCACTTTTTCACTCGATCCAAAATCGAAGGTTGCCGGTTTAAAAATAACTGTGCTGAAGGCAAAAATGGCGGTGCCATCCAAGTCATTGGCAACTGCGGATCCCGTCCTACTGAAGTGAGCTTTAGCAAAGTAGATTTCCTTGAAAATTCGGCTAAAATAGACGGCGGGGCTGTGTATTTTGGAGATTACTCATTAGCCGTATTTGACAAGGGAAGATTTGAACGCAACACTGTGGAAAGCAATGGTGGGGCCATTGGCCTTCAAGGCCGAGAGCCTGAGCACCCAACCAAGCTTACATTTCGCCATACCCATTTTATTGATAATCATAGCAATGGCGATGCTGGTGCAATTTCCTGCGGTCAGCATGTTCGCATGATCTTTGCAGATTGCCGGGTGAGTGGCAATAGCGCAGAAGGCAGTTGCGGAGCGATTGCCATTATGGGCAAGCCAGATTCGCAGCCTAGCAAAGCAAAGTTCACACGTGTGGTGTTCAGCCATAATCATTCCAAAAATGACGGTGGTGCAATTACTGCAGCGTTGCGTGCCCAGATGATTTTTGAAGATTGCAGATTTGACAGCAACTGGTCTGAATCAAGTTGCGGAGCCATTGGCTTATTAGGCAAGGACAAAACAAATCTTAGCGACGCAACATTTTATAAAGTCGTCTTCATTGGCAATCACTCCATGATTGACGGCGGGGCCATGGTCATTGGCCGCTTTAGCAGAACTAAATTTGAAAAATGTATTTTTGAAGCAAATTATGTGGAAAAGAAAACAGGCGGCGCAATC
>JAKLHB010000136.1 GCA_022710345.1 Planctomycetota bacterium | reverse complement strand
GTACTGCTGAGGTGAACCCAGCGGCTAAACCAACGGCCAAGCCTTTCTTGAAATTAGGATACATGATGAAACTCCACGCGGCTAAACCAACGGCCAAGCCTTATGAAACTCCATGCGGCTAAACCAACGGCCAAGCCTTATGAAACTCCATGCGGCTAAACCAACGGCCAAGCCTTTCTTGAAATTAGGATACATGATGAAACTCCATGCGGCTAAACCAACGGCCAAGCCTTATGAAACTCCACGCGGCTAAACCAACGGCCAAGCCTTTCTTGAAATTAGGATACATGATGAAACTCCACACTCACAGATAGTAAGACTTCTGAAATCATCGCTCTCTTTTCCCTGCCCAAACCGTGCGACTTACTTTCATAACATACTGATTTCTAAAGATTTTGATTAGGCCATTAAACAGATTGCAAAATCCTACTATTCCCTAGTTTTTCCTATATCATGTAGCCCGCCTGCATAAAGCCCAAGCGCTTGATGCAGGCTGTTTTTCAGGCTACCATTCTTCTGGCTTGATCTCCCAAGTCTCTTCGTCAGTTTTTCCTATATCATGTAGCCCGCCTGCATAAAGCCCAAGCGCTTGATGCAGGCTGTTTTTCAGGCTACCATTCTTCTGGCTTGATCTCCCAAGTCTCTTCGTCTGATGCTGGCTTGGTGGGTTCTTCGGTTGTTGAGGGTTGATCGGGCTCAGCGGGTTGATCGGGCTTCACTTCTGGGCTTGTCTGAGTGGATGCTGTGACAGGCTGGGTGGTGGCTGGTGCCTGGATTGGGCCATCAGGTTGGCTAGGTGTTGTGCTGTGAGCCTGGCTCGCTTGTTGTTCAGTGGCAGGTTGAGACGATATAGGTTGCTCAGGTCGAGGCGATACAGGCCGAATGATCTGTGGGCTGGGAGGTGCGCTCAGTTCAGCGTCGCTTTTTATAGGTTGCGCGGCTGCTAGAGCAGGCTGATATAATTCTGTAGCATACAACTCTTTATCTGACCAGGTTAGCAATACCCTGCAATCTGGATTTTGGCATTGGAGTGTGTCATAATTCACGACATGTTGGCAATAAGGGCAAGTTGGAATCCAATGCATGGCTTCTGGTGTGCCGCCTGGACGCTGCACCCATTGAACTTTTCCAACACAGCCCATGAGCAAAATAACAATCAAAATCATAAGCCCTAAATATAATTTCATACGTTTGCTTTCTTTTTGAATTAATGCTTTTTTTGCTGAGTCTAAGAGATTTTGGAAGCCGCTATGTTAGCCTAATATGTTAGCCTAAATGGTCTGTCAACTAAGTTTCTTTACATCTCATTATGATACGCGCAGAAGACCAATAAAATCGCGGCCATTGCGATCTGTCAACTAAGTTTCTTTACATCTCATTATGATACATCGTGAACGTAAGCGTGAGCGCTCACGCTCACGGCGACAGCTACGACTACGTTTTTTCAAAGAACTGCGAAATGTAGGTTATTTTTCGAATATACTATGTCAAACAATTTAGTTGACAGGCCACTCAATGTATGGATAAAAGTCTTTGGGCAAAATAAAAAGACTAGTGTGGCCTTTCCCCAAAAAACGTTAGAATCAGCTTTTTTATTTTGTCAAGGCCAAACTTATTTAATTTTCACAACAACTTTTTCCACGTTTCTTGGCAATGAATGGAAAAGCCAGCTTGTTAGCGGCCTTTCCCCAAAAAACGTTAGAATCAGCTTTTTTATTTTGTCAAGGCCAAACTTATTTAATTTTCACAACAACTTTTTCCACTGCACTTAGGCTAGGTTCAATGCACACTGGTTTGCCGACTGTTTTGATTGCTGAAGCAACGTCTTTTAAGCCGTTTCCTGTGAGCACGCACACCACTGTTGCATTTTTGGGGAACACGTGCATTTCTTCCATTTTGTTGAATCCTGCGATACTGGTCACGCCAGCGGGTTCGCCAAAAATGCCCCATTGTTTACCAGTTTGGGCAATTGCGGCTAAAATTTCTGTGTCATCTACTTCTATTGGCATGCCTTTGGATTCAAGAATGGCTTGTGCTGCGGCCAATCCATCGCGAGGGATATCCACGGAAATACTATCCGCAATCGTGGTTGCTGCAACGGGTTGAATTTCGAGTTTTTGGGTTTTATGGTAATGTTCGATGGTTTTAGCAATAGAATTGCTTTGCCTGGATTGGATTGCGCCTAACTTGGGTAATTTAGAAATCAGCCCGATTTGATATAAATCCTTGAACCCTTTCCAAAGGCCACTGATGATATTTCCATCGCCCACAGAAACCAAAACCCAATCCGGAGCTTGCCAATGCAATTGTTCGGAGATTTCGTAAGCGCAGGTTTTTTTGCCTTCTCTGGTATAAGGGTTATAGCCTGTGTTGCGGCTGTACCAGCCAAATTTTTTCGATACTTCTAGGCACAGATTAAAGGCATCATCATACGTGCCTTTGACCAAAATTACCTCTGCTCCAAAGATCAGCAATTGAGCGATCTTAGCCTGTGGAGCTTTTTCTGGGACAAAGATTACCAAAGGCATTCCCACGCTAGCAGCCAGACAAGCCATAGATGAACCAGCATTGCCTGTGGATGCGCCTGTCATTTGTTGTGCACCAATTGCCTTTGCATGCAATAGAGCAATGGCGCTTGCCCGATCTTTGAACGATGCACTTGGGTTTCGGCCATCATCTTTGATATACAAGCGTGCTGCGCCATAATAGCGCATGGGATACAATGGAGTCCAGCCTATCTGCAATGGAATTGTGCCTTGATTTTGGACTGGCAATAATGGCTCATATCGCCAAATGGAAAAATCCGTATTTTTTTGAAAATACTCACGAGTGGCGACTTTGGCGATTTGGGCATAATCGTATATAATTTCTACATTTCCCTGGCATTCAGGGCATACATACTGAATTTGGGACAAAGGCCATTGTTTCAAACAATGGAAACATCGCGCTCCTTGAGCGTATGACATAATTCAACCTACTTTCATCAGCAAAAAAACCTTGGTTACCCAAGGTTTTTAATTCACACGCGATTGCATTACTCGCGGGTCATATGAGTCCCAGTTTTTCCACGAACAGCCTGCAATAAAGATTCTGGATTGGTGATGATGACTTTTTGGCCACCTTTTTCCAAGAATGAAATGGCTGCTTTGATTTTTGGTAACATGCTGCCTGGCTTGAAATGGCCTTCTGCCATGTATTGTTTTGCTTCAGCCAAGGTCATTCGATCCAAATCTTTTTGCTGAGGTTTGCCAAAGTTCAAGGAAACTTTTTCCACGCCTGTGGAAATCACCAAAAGGTCAGCATGAATGTTTGCTGCAAGCAAACTTGTGGCCAGGTCTTTATCAATCACGGCTGCTGCGCCTTTGAGGAATCCGTTTTCATCGCGGACTACAGGAACACCGCCACCGCCTACAGCAATCACGACAAAGCCTTGCTGAATCAAGGTCTTAATCGCATTTTCCTCTAGGATTTCCAATGGCATGGGCGAAGCGACCACACGCCGCCATCCTCGTCCTGCATCTTCCATAATATCCCAGCCGTCTTCTTGTTGCTTGCGTTTGGCTTCAGTTTCGGTATAAAAAAGGCCAATGGGCTTGCTTGGCTTTTGGAAGGAAGGATCTTTGGCATCCACTAAAACTTGGGTCACTACGGTAGCGGCCGGTTTTTGGATTCCACGTTTTTTGCATTCATTGTACAAGGCTTGCTGGAGTTGATATCCAATGGCTCCTTGAGTATCCGCGCCGCATGAATCCATAGGCACTGTATGAAGTCCAGGAATGCCTTGATATTTGGCCATTGCACAATCAGGAACTTTGCCAGCATGGGCACATTTGGCTTTGAGAACGTCATGGGTGATTTCAGAGCGCAGTAGAATAAACCCAACTTGTGGTCCATTGCCATGGGTAACGACGACTTCATAACCTTCTTGGATCATATCAACGATATGGGCAACTGTGTCAACAATGGCCTGATATTGATCAGGTACAGTTTGATGTTGAGCGTCTTTAATCAGCGAATTTCCACCGATTGCTACAACTGCTACTTTTGCCATAGAGAGTCCTTTGGCCATATCTAATGAAAGTATGATAACTTTTATTATTCAATGGATATGGCTTTATTTACACGTTTTTCAAACTAATGCGAGATTGATTTGAAAAAGTTACTTGTGATATTGTTTTGTGACAAATTGTGGGAATGCCGCATAAAATGCAGCGGCTTTGACTAAATGTTCGATTTTTACACGTTCGTCTGGAGCATGAGCAAAATGCTCTTCTCCAGGTCCAAACCCAACTGTTGGAATGCCAAAAACGCCAGCCGTGGCTGTGCCATTGGTGCTAAATGTCCATTTATCCACAACAGGCTTCTCAGCAAATACAGAGGAGTATGTTGCAACAGCGGATTGAATCAATGGGTGGCTTTCTTCCAAAACCCAGGTAGGAAAGTACTGCTCGGTTGGATAGACTTTGCCGGTATAAGCAGGAACTGAGTAGGTCAATTCAATGATTTCAGCAGAAACTCCGATTTTCTTGAAGATTTCTCGAATTTCTGCATAAGCGCTTTCTTTGCTTTCCCCTTTGGTCAAACGACGATCCAGGTGAATCGTGCATTCATCGGGTACTGCATTGAAAGATGGAGATATAGACTGAATCGCGGATACTACAATGGTTCCTTTGCCCAAGAATGGGTCATTGGCCAATCGTTCATTCAGTTTTTCGATTTCTTGAACAATGCGGATCATTTTATAGACTGCATTTTCTCCACGCTCTGGAGCACTGGCATGAGCAGATCTACCAACAGTGCGAATTTTAAATTCAACCCTGCCTCGATGGCCACGATAAATCCTTAAGCTAGTAGGTTCTGTGATGACCACAACATCAGGTTTCAAATATTTTTCATTGATGAGATGCCGCCAGCAAAGCCCATCGCAGTCTTCTTCCATAACTGTGCCAGTTACATATACTGTAAAATCATCCAAAAGGTTGAGCTGTTTGAGAATTTTCATCCCATAGACCATGGAGCACATACCGGCTTTTTGATCAGATGCACCACGTCCATAAACCCATTCAGCATCTACATCTCCGCTAAACGGATTTTTATGCCACAATTGTGCATTGCCCACATCAACCGTATCAATGTGCGCATCCATTGCTATTTTCAACTTACCATTGCCAATTCTGCCGATGATGCTGCCCAATGCATCTACCTTGATTTCATCAAACCCCACCTTTTGCATTTCTGAGCCAATCAGATCAATGACGGCTTTTTCTTTTCCGGAAAAGCCTTGTGTTTGCAAAAGTCGGCTCATAAACTGGACAATCTCTGCGCGATGCTGCTCTGCAGCAGCCAAAACCGAATTCATAAAAGTCTCCAAATCATTTCAATAAAAGAACTTCCAACCCCTATAATAGAGGTTGGAAAAATATTTTTGACTGCTTTTATTGAACCTTATATTCAAAAACTTGTCAAGCAAAAATATGCTTTTTTTGCACAAAATTGCACGCTTACTCGGCTGTCCAAAGCACTCGAGCAACCGCAAGTTTTTCCTGAGAATTTACGTCCACGAGTTGGGCAAACAAAACCACGCTTTCGCCCATTTGATACACTCGCCCAGATAAAAAGATATCTGCTCCACGGACTTTGGTGATTTGGGCCAATTCTTTTTCATCCAAAATATCTTGGCCAGCCATGCGTTCTCCAATAGCCTTTTGAAGCTCTTCGCGTTCCAATAAGCGGCAACCTTGTTGTTGCAGTTGTTGCAACACAGCATCACTGACAAACCGAGTCACTTTGTTCAACCGCCGGCTATTTTCTTCTTGCATTGGAAATGCAGCAATGGTAGGATTCTTCTGCAATTGCTTTTGTGCCTGCCGCAAAAGTTGGCTCGTGAGATTTTCCACTCGTTCATTGAGCGTAAGCGCATTGCCTTCTGTAGGATCTTGGATTTCAATATCTTGGATTATTTTTGGATCCACTACATACGAAAGCTCTTTGCGGATCATACCAATGATGAGTGTGTCCAATTTCTCAGTTTTAAAATTTGCGCCAACATGATGAGAAACTTTAGCTTGAGACGATTCACTACTGTCACCAGTCTCTCCATACGTGAGGAAAATATATTGGCCTTGGGTAAAAAGTGCCAACTGACGGAATACGTATTCTCCGACTGCATCCAGCCCACTTGCGCCCACTGGAAAAATCTTAATTCCTCTTTGGGCTGCTTCCTTCATTGCCCAAATATAGTCATAGTCTGTTTCTCTCTCAAGGTGTGGAGGAGCATCTGCGATTAGAAAAGCGACTCGCAATCCATTGGAATTCCACTCAAGCTCAGTCAGCGCTTCGTGCAAGGCTTCATGGACTTCTTCTGGTTCATCGCCACCGCCGCCTGCTTCCACGTCCTGCAATTTCATCTGAAATTCATCAATATTGCAGAATTCATGAACTTTGGTCACATACTCATCGCCTTGATCACGATAGAGCACCATGCCAAATCTTGGCTTTACCTGGATATGCTTTTGAGCTGTGATCTTGCCATGGATTGCATAAATGGTGTCTTTGAGCTCTTTAATTTCGTCGCCCATACTACCGGTGGTATCGAGGATAAAGACAACATCTATAGGCACAGATGGCATTTCCCGTTCAAAATTGGTCTGAATGCGCACAACATGCTCAGTCCCACGCACAAGTGTGTAGGCAAAACTTTTGCTACCATACTTTCCCTGAATTTCCCATCCGCTCACCTTAGGATTAGGAATCATCACCTCAGGAAAGAAAATCACTTCCCCAGAGGAAGCTGTGGTTAAGGTGACAGAATCGTTATATCCTTCAATCTCTAGCTCACAATTCGGAAGCGATCTTCCAGCCGAGTCCTTGACCTGCAAAATATAGCGTTCTTCCAAATTGATTCTAGGCACTGAAAGACCTTGTACTATAGGGCTTTGTAAATAATCTAAGTATCGCACAAATTGTTCATTATCGTTGTGATAGCCCGCTGTTAATGTGCTGCGTACCTGTGGGTTAAATGCTTTAGCCTCGCCTGGAGCGATTATTGGAGCGATAGGTGGTGCGATAGGCTCTCCTAAAGCGGCAGATGTTTCTTGGGCACTGTCTTTGGGAGACTGGGGCTGTGAAACAGCACTGGGAGGGCTGCTAGGCTTAGCTGGCTCTAATGCTGCGTCGGATTTATACTCTTTCATACCACAGCCTAGTATGCACAACACCAGCAGCACGTAGAACACAAATCGAATGGTCATAAACATCCTTTCTCCGTTTTTGTTTGAAGAGGCTTTATCATGGAACAAAATTTTTATCGTCACTGGCCGCCTGTACTTGGCATCAGTGGATTTAGTAAATGTGGCAAAACAACATTGCTCGAAATGCTCATTCATCAAGCCAATACTAGTAAACATTGGCAGATCATGGCATTGAAAAAACATGGACATGGCATGCACTTAGAAGATGGGGCAAAAGACAGTTTTCGATTCCACCAATCCGGGGCCGATAGTTTTTTGCATGATATAACCCAACTCCTTGTACACACGCATCATGAGAACTCTTTAGAAATGATGCTGGAATGGATTCCTGGATATTACGACATCATTTTGGTAGAAGGCCATCGGCATGCAGAGATTCCTAAATTATGGCTTACAAATAGCCAAAAAGCAACTACAAATGCAAAAGAAACTTCAATTCCGCATGATCCGTATATCCTCACTGTTCTTCCAGAAGGCAAAGATCGAGCTGAACAAGCCTGGGCATGGTTAGAATCATGGATGGAAAATACCTGGAGGCAACTACCACTTGCCATTGGAATCTATGGCCAAGAGCATGCTTGCAATCGTCAGACCTTGCTGAATACCATTTCTTGGGCAAAAAACATAAGCCAGACCGTGGTCTGTTTCATTCATAAATCCACGGATCTAAACATGGAAACTTCCGATATGATGCCCATTCTAGCAGCCGCCGATATGATGCCCATTCTAGCAGCCGCCGATGTCCCAGGCTGGTGGTTGCCCATTGATCAGGCATTCCGCTTACTTCCACAAAAGCGCTGGCTGTTTGTGCCCCCGGATTTATGCGAAAATCCGGATACACCCACCCCGTTTTTTTCATTGCCTGCAATTTCCCCAGGTACATGGGCCATGGATGTTTTATCCCAGCCCACTTCATACGCTGGCCCAGATTTTTGCTATGGGCTGTACTATCCACAGATACATGCATGCTACCATAGCTTGATGAAATTCGCACAGCATTCCACCTCATGCTGGTGGGATCATAAACTTGCCGGGTCGCTTTTAGGCTCCAGGTTGCAACAGCAATTCAAGCCCGATGTTATTGACTAAGGCTGGCTTTATGAAGGAATCATAGCGATTCGTAATGAAGCAATCATAGCGATTCGTAGCCATTGGCTTTATGATAATGCTCATAACATAGAACTCTTGTATAAGAGATGCTGCAGTGCAAAGTTTTTTGCCGCGAAGCGGTTTGGGAATAAAGCCTGGGGTTTCTAACCGGTTTCTAACCCCAGGTTATGTCAGCTCTTATCGTGTCCTGACGGGACACAGGAAAACCTGGCATCAAATTTTTATGGCATAGGATTAACTGTTTCTTTTTTCTTTCGCAGGAAAACCCAATTGAGAAACTTTTTCGATCAATTTTTGTGCATCTAATTCGTGTCCAATGATTTGGGCTTCTTCTTTGGCCAGGTCCACAGCCACGGTTTGCACGCCAGGACATCGCAGCAAGGCATCGGTGATGGATCGGACGCATTTCTGGCATTTCATCTCAAGGATAGATAGCAGAATGAGCTGGGAGTTTTCAGGGATCGCTACGGGCTTGGGTCGGAGCTGGTATGTTTTGAAATATCCATACAAAAGCATACCTAAAAGCACAATTGCGCTGCTTGTTTTAGCCCAGTCTGGAATGTGCAAAGGGCAGATAGCGCTCATGGTCAAAGAACCTGGGATCCAAAGCATTTCAAGAAGCATTCCAAAACAAAGGCCACAAAGCACCATGGTGCCAATATAGATGAATGCGACCTTTTTTCCAAATAATTTCCAAATAATGGAGATTGTCGCAGCATTGGTAGCCGGGCCTGTCATCAAAAAAACAAAAATGGCACCAGGAGAAATGCCTTTTAAAAGCAATGCCGCTGCAATAGGCACAGCACCAGTGGCACATACATAGAGTGGAATGCTCACTGCAATCATCAAAAGCATGCCAGGGATTCCTGAAATCTGGCTAAAAAAATTGTCTGGCACAACCACTGCGAGCAATGCCGCAATGATCAGTCCTGTAAGCATTGGTTTGGCAAGGTCTTGGGATAATCCGAAAAATCCATAAGACAAAGCTGCTTTTAATTTTTGGAAAAGTGTTTTAGGAAAAGATGGATCGCTGTTGCTAGACATTGGGGAGCCAGGCTGCTCGTTCTCTGGATCCAACCAGTTGACTGCAACTCCGCCTAGAATGCCGCTCACAAATGCTGCCAAAGGACGCAATATAGCAAACAGAGGGCCAAGCATACTGAGGGTTACTAAAATGCTATCCACGCCTGTTTGAGGTGTGGAGATCAAAAAAGAAATGGTAGCTCCACGACTTGCTCCATGTTTACGGAGCGAGGCAGCAATTGGAATGACACTGCATGAGCATAAAGGCAGAGGCACTCCAAAAAGTGCAGCCTTGATGACTGACCACCAACCAGCACTGCCCAGGTGTTTCTGCACAGTGCTCGGTGTGAGAAACAAAGAAATCAAGCCTGCTAAAAAGAAACCAAAAAGCAGATAAGGCGACATCTCACAAAGTGTTTGCCAAAAGGCAATTATGCTAGAATATATCATATTTGAACCCTCCTAGGTGATCTGGTAAGTGTAGGTTTCTTCTGCCAGTGATTTGATAGTCTTTCTCAATACGCATAACATAACAAATTTTCCATGTTATACATACGAACGACGATCATCAAGCAGATATACCAAAAAAAATTCCACTTGTTACCATTTATTATTTATTTTGGAATAATAATACCTAATTACTAAAATTATACACTCAATTATACCGTTTTGGGCCAAAAATCCGGGAATCAATAAATTGAAAGAAAATGTAAAAATTTTCATTTTTTTGTTGCAAAGAAAAAAAAATTTTCTTATACTGAAAATTTAGTTGTTTTTAATATTTTTGGGAAGATTTTGGGTAAAGGAAACGTATGTTACAAAAAACTTTTGTTTTTGTCATTTTAATGACATGCATTAGCTTTGCATTTAGTTTAACTGTCCCATTGAATTTTGAATTTAGCGGCGGTATGGCACCCAAAGGAACTGCACCTTGGTTGACCGCGACTTTTGAAAATGTTTCCGCAAACACCGTTCGCCTCACGATGAGCACGGCTAATTTAGTTGTTTCCGAATTTGTTGGTGAATGGTATTTTAATTTTAACCCTAGCTTGAACCCCAGCAACTTGACCTTTGTCTATAAATCTGGCGTATCTGCTGCCACGATTTCCAAAGGTGCCAATGCGTTCAAGGCTGATGGTGATGGCTACTTTGATTTTAAATTTGCCTTCACTGCCAACACATTCACAAAAGTTCTGACTTCGGTCTATGAGATCACCTACACCAGTGCGATCACTGATGCTTCCTTCAATTATAAAAGCTCACCCGATCCTATGTTTGCTTCCACAGGCTCATACACCTCTGCTGCCCATATCCAAGGGATTGGCACAGGTGCTACTGGAAGCGGTTGGATTGGTGACATAGTACCAGAGCCAGGAACTTATGCTTTATTGGGACTTGGTCTTTTCGTGCTTGCGATGGCGCGCAAAACCCGTCAAAATTAACTGACGTGCACAAAAATCGTCAGAATTAACTGACTTTGTTTAACCAAAGATAAAGCCTTGGAATCAATATTTCCAAGGCTTTTTAGGTTTCAGGCTATGGTTTTTCTTCCAGCCAGGTCCAAAGATGGACTTCATTGAAAATGTTAATGAGTCCGTTGATTTTGGTATAGCCAAATGGGACCTTGTATTCAAGGCCTGGGTTCAAAATTTGGATTCTTGGGTCATATAAGATGATATGGTTGCGGCTCCAGAGATAGATCAAAGGCGGATCGTGGTGTAAAATTTCATGGGCTTTTTTCCAGGCTAATTTGACACTGTTGATGTCTGTAATGTCACGGGTTGCCAGAGCTAATTCATTGATTTCAGGATTGAAATAATTCCCGTAATTGGTGTTGGATGGGACAACCATGCTTTCTTTTTTATAGAACATACGGTATAAATTGGGTGTTCCTGTGATTTTGACGGTTCGATAGACCAGATCGAACTCGCCTTCCTGTAACCTTGGGTAATACTCATGGTTATCCAGATAATCAATCACGACAGGAATTCCAATTCTTTCTAAGTCTTCCTTTAATGCTCCACACACCTCTTTAATTTGAGGAATTTTTCCTTCTGGATTGTTAGCAATGAGGTTGAGTTTGGGGAAGCCTTGAATTTTGCCATCTTTGAATGCCAGGGATTGCAACGCACTTTCGGGTCTTTCCATACGTTGCAATCGTTTTACCCAGACACGTTGATCGCGTACGAGTTTAATGCGGAAAATATTTTGCGCAGGATCGCTCAATGCCTTGTGCAAATCCAGCACAGATTGCACTTCAGCCATCTCGACTCCAATGATTTGGTCATTTGCCTGGATTTGCTGTGATACGTTCAAAGGTCGTGGGTTGGTGCTCACAATCACTTTCCCATCGTCTTCATAAAGGTCTAAGCCCCAAACAGCATATAATTCTAGCAAAGCCAGCGCTTTTTCCACGCTGTCTTCATAAGGTGGAACAGTGAGGTTATAGAAAAAGTTGCGCTTTGGTATAGGACCAGAGATCAATTCTCCTTCGCCGGCCACGACTTTGTCCAAAGCCAATTTTTTTCGCAATGCATAGTTGAGGGCACGGCGCACTACGGGTAACTGAAGATGTGGGTTGCGGCAGTTGAATAAAAAGCCGCTGAATGAGTCATCTGAATAGGTAGAGACTTTTGTATTGGGCGCGGAATGAAGGATATAGCCGCGGTCATTTGGAGTAACGCTGGTCAATAGATGAACCCGGCCAAGGCTGAACTGTTCATTGCGATTGAGCAAGGCTTTGGGGAATGCCTGCATGCGAATGGTCTCTAGCCTGCGATGGCCTTCAGGAATGCGTAAATCTTGAAAATATGGGTGTCCGGGCCGACGTTTGAGCCGAATATATTGATTTTCTGCGATTTCACCGATGATATAGCGGCCAAAACCCATTTGCCTGGCTTTGGTTTTATCTGGGATTGCTTTGCTTGGGTCACTCGAATTTTGGAATGCGGCTTTGTTGACA
>JAKLHB010000135.1 GCA_022710345.1 Planctomycetota bacterium | reverse complement strand
ATGTCGAGTCTTATCGTGTCCTGACGGGACACAGGAAAACGTAGCAGGCGGATGATTAGGAAGCGTTAGAATAGAAGTTTGTATGTTTGTAAAAAAAGTTCGTTGCTCATACAAATACCTGTCAAAGGTTCCTGTCTTAAAAAAGGAAGCAGGCGGGAACGGCCTTTATAAACCGCATAAAATAAGAATTTGCATTTTATAAACGCAACCCAAACGCAATGAATTTCACAAAAATTTCTTTTATGGCGGATAGCATAAAACTACTTGGACTCGAATGTACCATCGACAGAGCAACAGGTCAGTGTATACTTGCCTGATGCTGAACTTGTCCCAAAAAATATTTTTGGCCCATATTCTTCTTTCTTGGGAAATTTGGGATGTTATGATTTTGTTATTGACATTAAAAAAGAATTATGATACTTTTGAAACAAACTTGAAACAAATTTGAAACTTTCATACTTTCAGATTAAGGCAAATAAATATGGCATATTTCGCTAATTTGAAGAAGAATAAGAATCCTTACGAACGCTTTAAACTCAAGGGAAACCCTTTTAGCATTGCCCCTTTATTTCGCAACTTCAAAGATGCCAAAGAATGTGAGCGAGAGGAAAGCCTCTTTATGCTTCCTCAAAAACTAGAAATGGATTTAGATATTTTACTAGCTACAGAAGACCAGCGCATTTTGATCTATGGCTTCTATGGCATAGGTAAGACATCATTCGCAGATTTCTTTTTATACTTGGCTCATAATTATCATAACCGCTTTTGTACACGAGTTGTTCTTACCGAAGACAATTTGGAAAGAGCCATCCACGAGTTACTCTTGTGTTTAAGCTCAGATATCATTTCAGAAGTCCGTAATCGTGAGTTAATCCACCCTATTGTGGCAATTCGCAAATGGATTGCAGATAAACGTTATCAGGATTTCTTGCTTACTTCTTTGGCAAAGCTGATGGGCCCATATACTGAAACAACTGAAACTGTCCAAACTAACCAAAAAAAAGACGAAATCAATGTCAGCCCAGGAGGTATAGGAGTAAACCTGGGCTATGAAGAAGAAATCCAAGTGCGAAAGGCGATACAATCCTATGTCGAAGTTTTGCCTTTGCGCAAAGTCGCGGAATATACCAAAGACTTTCAACAAATTATTCAGGAATTAGGCTACCGAGACATTATTTTCTTTATTGACGAAGCGGACCATTTGCCTAAAATAGAAAGTTTTATTAAGCTCTTGACGAGAGCGAGAGAAATCCTTTTTTCCAAAGGTTGTACTTTTATCATAGCTGGGTCTGTTGAATTAGCAAGGTTTACCGAATCCCTTGGCACTATTTTTGATCGTCTCATCTCTTTGAAACCATTAGACAAGGCTGATTTTTATACTACGCTGGAGCATAGGATTCAATCACAAAATCCTGCGTTAAAACTCCAGGATGTTTTTGCTGACGAAGCTCTGGATTTTATTTTCCAGCGTACTAAAGGCATTCGCAAAGAGTTCCTAAGGCTCTGTGAAAACGCACTAGGCCTGGCCATCTTACAAAACAAGCAAAAAGTGACAGTAGACGAGTGTTTACAGGTGACAAACACTGGAGAACAAGAATTGGTATTGAATCTCAAAGAGATACAGATAAAAATTTTACGTTATCTGGCCTTGCGAGAAGTCTGTTCACCTTCGGACAAAGCATTTATAAAGGATATGGAAGTCACCAGAACGCATATACGCAACAATTTGGAATATCTTACCTCGCAAGGTTATGTACAAAAAGAAAAGAGAGGCCGCCAAAGTTTCTATGCTATTTCTTCCCAATATCGGTCTTATTTTGCGAGAGAAGCCCAACAGTAAATGTTAATGCATTTAGAATAAGCAAGGCTCCTGAGTTTGACAGTGCCTGTTCATAAGTTATTGAAAACAAAGAATCTCTCTTAAAGAAAATGCAAGCTGTGGCACTACATTTTCTTTAACCATATATAATTTATATAGTTAGAACAAAATTTACCTATTTCATTGTAAGGTCTTGTACTGGAGCTATTTTGGGAGGTATCTTAATATGAAAAATTTTGAGAATCTCCCGTGCTAGAGAATTGATGTTAGCGCAAAGATGAAATTTTTGGTTATTGATTTCAAGCAAAGAAAGCTGCATGGTGTTGATTGCTTCCCTGATTTTATCAGGAGAATAATCTATATGACGCTGCTTGAGTTCAATGGTCCGCTCAAACAGAAAAGCAATGAAACACAAGACAAGATGTCCTTCGATTCGTTTTGCAGTCCAATGAAAGATCGGCCTAGTTTCTAAATGAGATTTGAAAATACGGAAGGATTCTTCAATACGCCAAAGGTTGTGATAATGTTCCAGAACGGCCTTCCAATGGATATTCGGAGCATTGGTGCATATACCATAAAAGCCGTCCCACTGGGCTTCCTGATCAATTCGATCTTGATTTAGCGCAATTTCTTGAGCAGTCAATTTCAAATATCTCCTGGGGCCTCGCTGTGAAAGAGACTGAGCAGGGCCATTAGCCAATACTTGAGCTTTATCCACTAAAATATCTCGTTTAGCCTTGTCACGCGCGGCTCGCTTTTGGGACCATGTAATAATTAAACGTTGCACTAAATAATTTTTGATCTCTTGGATAAGCTGTTTACAAGCATCAGACGTGAATGCTTCTTTTCTGAATGCCCGCAATACCTTTTTTAGATGGGCATCTGGGACATGCTTGGTAATATTCCGAATGCTTCGATACACTTCTTGCGGATTTCCTTGATTTTGCAAGGCAGACAGCAGTGCACCAAAAATATTTTCTGGAATTATGATTTTGTATTTGTTTATATCTGGCTCTTCTTCTGCTATGCCGCTTGCGTTTTCTCTGGGCATATCAGCATAAGAAGCCAAATCGAGCACTTGTTCTTGCAATTTTTTTTCAAGTTTCTTGAGCCGGCAACTAATAATATATTCATACCCGCTGTTCCTTATAATTTCTAGATTTGCTCCTGCTATCATTCCTTGATCTGCTACAAAGATCAGCCTTTGGATATTAAATTGTTTCTTTAGTTTTTCAATCGCTGTTGCCAATGTATGGCCTTCATACATATTTCCTGGAAATATGTCATAACCTAGGGGTCTTCCTTCCATATCTACTAAAAGGCCTAATACTACTTGCACTTCATTGCATTTATTATCTTTGCTAAAACCGTAGTTTCTTAGCTCATCTGTTTTTTCACTCTCAAAATAGAGAATCGTAACATCGTAGAACACTACATCAACATGCATGTTAAACAACGTCCGATTTTTTTCAAATAGCTTTTGTTCAATCTGATCTTTGAATTCTGCTAAGCAATCCAGCGCTTTGTAAAGGTGATGCAGCGGCACTTCCTCTATGCTTTCATATTGATTTTGTCTTTCATAGCTCTTTAGCTTGCTGCATGGGCCTATAAAACGATCCGCTAACATCAATTTGATTGCACTTTGAAAATCAAACTGCAACACTCTATCTTTGCTGCATTCTTTCAGAATTCCTTCAAAATCAAATAGTGACCATAGCCTTTCTATTAGCTTTGGAATGCCCCAATGCAGTCTCCTTTCTTCTTGAATTTTTTCTATATCGCAAAAATCACTTTCGCAGTATTTCAGGAGCGAATTCGCTAACTTCCTTAGCTGTCCGCTCTTTTTTAGGGCATCTAGGCATCCTAGCGATAGAATCACTTTTTGTTTTACTTTCTTTCCAATTCTTTCATTTTCTACGATTTGCAAATATGCTTTTTCTTTTCCTTTGCATTTTTTCTCTCTGATAAACATAGTGCCCACTATTATAACACTACAAATTCCTTTAGTCAATAATAAAATCAAGGAATTTATAAAATAGTTTGGCACTACACTTTTGGGGGCTTTGAAATAGTACCCCTTGATTTTACTACGTTCCAGAGCAATTTAGCCCAAAAATGAGGGGGTAACTGTCAAACTCAGGAATCTGTTGCGTCCTATGTCGCAATATATCACGCCTTGGTGTCCCAAGGACAGATTGGTGAGGGCTGGTTCTATCTGCTGGAGGACTCTCACCAACAAATGGGTTTCTTTTTGGATTTGCAGATTGTTGAGCCTGTTCGCAGCATCTGCAAAAAGCGTTCGAGAGTTCATAACCACAGACTGAAATGCAATTTCGCTCTTTTTCCCCATCTCCAGGCTTATGCCGTCCTCCATCTGTTTGGCGATTGTGACCACTTTTTCCGGTTCGTTTCCTTCTCTCTGAAACATGGCTTGGAGAACTATTTCCACGGTTCTTGATGGCATATGAGAATAGCTTTCTTCGATCTTCAACAAAGTATCCGGTGATTCAATCTTGAACGAACCGTCCGGTGATTTGCCATTTTGAGGCTTGCTCGCTATAGAAATTTTGTTACCAACGAGCTTCGCTTCTCCTGTGGCCGCTGCAATTCCCCAGCAATCTCAATTTTATGCTGGTCGCCGAATTTGTTGAACAACAGGTGCCAAAATTGTTCATCAATGATTCCTAACCGTTTCAATAAAGCCTCAAAAATCTAAAGTAGATTGTTGAAAGCCATTCTTTTTTCTATTTTAGCATATAAAACATCCTCCATATCCAGACCAAAACTAAAAGAATAGCACATGCAAAGATGACACCAATAGCGATCATTTCTAGTTTTGTCGGGCTGTTGCTCCAATCTCCCAAAGAGAGGCTGTCGTTTTTTTTGACTTCTACTGTACCTTCGTTGTCCAATAAATTGTCGCAAAACAGGAGTTCGAAAGGTCCAATGGCAATTTTATCTCCATTGTGGATGACTTTTTTGCTGGTAATTTCTATGCCATTGATAGAGGATCCATTTCGGCTTAAGTTTTCAAAGTACCATTCCTGGCTCTGCTCATCCAGCCATAAAGAAGCATGAATCTTCGATACGCTAGGATGTGGCAATAAAATGAGATTATTTTCGTCGTTCTTGGGGATCCCTCTGCCGATTATATTTTTTTGTTTGCTATTGAGTGCCCATGTCTGGCTTGAACTCGGGTTGATCAAGTAAGCAAGGTTATTCTTCATAAAACAACCCTTTATTTTTTGTCTTTATTAAATGTCAGATAGAGCACAGGAAATAGGAACAATACCAACAATAATGCAGAAAAAAGCCCGCCCATGATGACAATAGCAAGTGGTCTTTGAATTTCCGCTCCCGGGCCGAAAGCGTACAGCATTGGGAAAAGCCCTAACAAAGTCGTGAGGCTTGTCCCCAGAATAGGTCGCATGCGGAGGCGTGAACCTTCCCAGACCGCTTCATAAGTAGATTTTCCTGCGGCTCTCAGCTCTTGGAAAAAAGAAACCATAACTATTCCATTTTCTACAGCCATTCCCAAAAGGGCAATAAAACCGATGATGGCAGAAACACTGATATTGATCCGAAAGATGAACACAACCCACAATCCTCCCACTACTGCAAAGGGAAGGTTCAAGAGTACCATAACCGTGTTTTTAAGAGATTGGAATGTAGAATAAAGCATCAAGATAATGATAACGATCGCAAGGGGAATCGCTATCGCCAATTTTTTCATCGCTCGCTGTTGGTTTTCAAACTGTCCTCCCCAAACAAGGCTATAGCCGACAGGGACTTCTTTTTCAATCTGCCTTAAATTCTGTTTTAACTCGGCGATAAAACTACCCATATCACGGCCACGGATATTGCATTCAACAGTAAGCCGTCTCTCGCCACTTTCTCTGCTGATTTGAGCAGGAACATCCACTTCATTGATCTTTGCGATTTTGTTTAGTGGTACTGAGTAACCAAGAGGGGAATTGACTAAAATAGCTCCCAGAGAATCAACATTTTTTCTGTATTCATCGGGAAACCTTACCAAAACAGCAAATCGTCTTTCGGCTTCCAGCAAATACGTGACGATCTTTCCTCCTATTGCGGCCTCTACCATGAGATTGACTAAATTTACATTGATCTTGTGGCGCGCTATCTCTTCTCTGTCAATTTCTATTTCGATTTGTGAAAAACCAGAGACTTGTTCAATCTTGATGTCAGTAGCCCCTTTTACTTTAGCCATGATAGGAGATATTTTTTCTGCTATCGCTTTCATTTTTTCGAGGTCTTCCCCAAAGATTTTGATGGCTACGTCTGATTTAATTCCGCTAATGAGTTCGTTGACTCTGAGAGCGATAGGTTGAGAAAAAGCGGGTTTTAGGCCTGGAACTTTGAGCATCTCCTCTCGTATCTCTTCGATTAGAGTTTCTTTGTCTTTTCCCGATGTCCAGGTATCATACGGCGTTAGCATAATGAACATATCGCTTTGCTCAGGTCCCATAGGGTCTTCTGCGATCTCTGCCCTTCCGCTCTTGGAGACTATGGTATCAATTTCCGGAAATTTTTGCAGGAGTTGCTGTTCCAGGAATAAGCACTGTTCCTTAGAAAAACCGAGAGCTGACGAAGGAAGACGGACGATGTTCACAGCAATAGAGCCTTCATCTAAAGGAGGCATGAATTCCGTTCCCAAAAATGGGAAAGGTATAACTAGCCCAAACAAAAGAATTCCCATAATGATCCATGCCCATCCTGGATGGGCCAGAAACTTTTTCAATATGGATTGGTATATCTTCAAAAGGAATGTTTCGACTGCATTGGTCACAGTGCCTCTTCTGGCTACTAGAGCTGCTACTACCGTTACAACGGTCAAAGCTACAACGAGGGAGGCTGCCATGGCAAAACACATAGTGAGGGCTAAAGGCTCAAACATCTTTTTTTCCAGGGATTCCATGGTAAATAAGGGTAGAAACACAACAATGACAATCAAAATAGCAAAAATAATAGGCTTCACGACTTCACATACAGCACGATAGGCAATCTGGAAACGGTTTTCTCCAGGGAAAGATTTTTCTGTATAATGCCGGACGATGTTCTCTGTCACCACGATGGAAGCATCCACGACTGCGCCTAATGCAATAGCAAGTCCGCCTAGGCTCATCATATCCGCAGTCAAACCAGCCATTTTCATCAAGATAAACGTGAGAGAAGCCGTGAGAGGCAAGGAGAGCGTGACGGTCAGAGCGACACGGATGTCCCACAACAAAAGGAAAAGAACAAGAATCACAAAAATATTGCCCTGAACCAATGCTGAGCTGACGGTGGAGATACAATTTTGAATGAGAGAAGTACGGTCATAAAATGGCACGATACGAGTGCCCAAAGGGAGCATATTTTGGATTTGTAGTATGGCATTTTTAACATCGCTCACAACTTCTTTGGAGTTCGCTCCACGCAACATAACAACCATACCTACGACTACTTCTCCTTGACCGTCTTTTGTTACAGCTCCCTGTCGAGTCGCTTCTCCCAATTTAACCTCTGCAACCTCCCTGAGGTAGACAGGAGTGCCATCTTCGGATTTGAGGACGATTTTTTTTATATCGTCTAGCTTGTGGAACAACCCTTTGCTGACAATGTAGAGTTGTTCATCACTGCGGACAAGATAATTTCCTCCACTATTAGCATTGTTTGTTTCCAAAGCCTCGATGACTTCGCTCAAGGTGACATGATATTTCAAAAGCAAATTGGGATCTGGAAGCACATGATACTCTTTGACGAATCCACCAAAGCTATTTACTTCGCTAATACCGCGTAGTTTTCTGAGTTGCGGCGCAATGATCCAATCCTGAATTGTACGCAAGTCGGTGAGTGAATAATCCGCTTTGCTCATACTTTTGCCACATTGGTGACAAGCGGACGGATTTTCAGACCAGCATTCTTTGTGCTGTACGCAGTAATATCCTGCCTTGACAACATACTGATAAATTTCTCCCAGCCCTGTGCTGATGGGCCCCATTTCAGGCTCTACTCCGGAAGGAAGTTTTTCTTTGGCTTTCAGCAAACGTTCTAACACCAATTGGCGAGCAAAATAAATATCCACATCATCGTCGAAAATAACCACCACTTGAGACAAACCTGCTTTTGATAGAGATCGTACTTTTTGTACACGGGGCAGTCCTTTCATTTCAATTTCAATAGGAAGGGTGATCTGCCTTTCCACTTCCAGAGGTGCCAGACCAGTTGCTTGAGTTAAAACCATTACTTGAATATTGGTGACATCAGGGAACGCATCTATTGGCATTGTTTGCCAGGTTAAAATACCCATGACAAGAACAAGAAAGCCGAAAATCAATATCATCAGCTTTTGTTTCAAGACGAATTCGATAAAATGAGTCATAGAAAACTCCAAATGATAAGGCTTATGAATTTCTTGTGTCGCATATTGCTACAATATGCGACTATATTTTTTCGATTTTTCACGACTCAACGAGTCATGCAATTTTAGTCTGCTCAGCCAGCCCCCATTTTACTTTTCAAGATTTCAGCTTTCAGAAGAAACCCTCCTTGTGAGGCAATGATGTCCCCCTCTGAAGTTCCGGCGAAAACTTCCTGACGGTCGCCAATTTTCATTCCCAGCTTCAGCTCGCTACGTACCCAGAAACGATCGTTCCACTTTTTAAAAAGGAATGATTGCTCTTCGTCTTTAAAGATAGCCTCTTCTGGCACAGTAATGATTTCTTTTGACACGGGAACTTTTAGTTGTAGCTTGATGAATTGCCCTGGTTTCAATTCTCCTTTTTCATTTTTGACAACGCCTCGCACCTTGACAGTTCGAGTTTTTTCGTCTATTTTCCCTGAAAGATAATCCATTGTCACAGGGATGTTGCTCTCGTCATGATTCGAAAGTTTTAAACTGGCTTGAAGGGATGGAAGTTTGTACTGATATGGTGTTAAAGCAGCAAGTTGAGATTCGTAAAGATCACACCACACCCACAATGACGACATATCTGAAATGACATACAATTCTCTGGAGGCTTCTACGAATTGTCCTTCGGAAAGATTACAGGCAAAGACAATGCCACCGATAGGTGAGCGAAGCTCCAACTCTCCAATATTTTGTATATCTTCGTGATTTTGTATCAACAAGTTTTGCATATCTTGCTGAGATAGACCTAATAACTTTAACATTTTTTCCATCGAAGCTTTTTGCAAGACCGCTTCATGAAATTCTTTCTCTATTTCCTTCTGGTGCACCCCTAAATCTATTTCCGATTCCTCTAAGGTACTCAGATAGCGGGCCAATGAAGACTCCAACTCGGCTTGTAAATCGTATTCTTTTTGTTCGGTCCAGAGAGAGAGTTCTTCCACTAAACCTTGCCATTCACCTTGGGCAGAACGATAGTCACTTTCGGCTTGTTGTACTTCTTTCTGAGTCGTGCCATTCGTCGTTACCAGTGACTGCTCTCGTTCATAGTTTTCTCGGAAGACTTGAAGTTTTGAGAGAGCTCCGACCAATTTCCCTTTCCATTCTCCTATTCGTAAAGCAGACAATTCTTTCTCTATCTCCGCAAAGTTTTGCCTTCGTTGGAAAAGTTGGAGTGCTTTGCGTATGTTCTTGATAACTTGGGTCTCTCTTTCCCATTTAGCACGCACCACCTTATATTGGGAAGATGTTTCAACCAGTTCTTTTCTATATTTTCCAATTTTAATTCCTGCAAGAGCATCGTTTAAAACAAGGTCTTTTTCTCCTCGTTTGACAACTTCCAGCAATTTTTTTAGATTTTCATGCGTCATCTTGAACCATTCATAACTCTTTTGAGCGAGAGAATAATTTTCATAAGCCGAGACATAATCCATCTTGGCTTTTCCATAATCCTGGCTTTGTAAAATGGCCAAAACTTCTCCTGATTCTACCGTATCTCCTAATTTTTTGATTACCTTGCTTATCCGGCCCGTTACAATGGGTATCACTACGACTGTCTTCAACTGATTGATCCCCACTTCACCTATTAAATCGAGAGTCATCGTAGGCAGAGTTTTTGATACTTGTTCGGTTTTTAAGAATTGTTTCTCGACTTTTTCATCCAATTCTACGACACCGAGCTCTGCTCTGCAGCCTTTGCATTCGATCTGAAGAATCCCATGTTCGCATTTTATTTTTGCTATTTCTTCTAAAGATTTCGGGTCATCTTTGTGACCGTCTCCTTCTGCATGGCTGTGTTCCAGGCTTTTTTCATCTTTACCGTTATCATTTTCTTCATCATGAGGGGAATTCTCATGTTGATGCCCTTTTTCCGCGTGTTTGGCAACATCATCTGAGTCTTTTTCTGACAACACCAGATAATTTATCGCCAAAATCAGCGAGGATATTACTATAGCAGCGATGATAAGTATCATTTTTTCCCGCAGTTTCATTATCTTGCTCCTTTTTCTGATTTTTTAGATTCCAAAGAAGTCAGTTTGTTTGCGACTAATCCCTCCATCTCAATAACCGTTTTATGGTACAGGGTCAGTGCATCAATGTATTGTCTTTTTACTTGAAATAATGTCCTCTGGGCATCCAGAACCTCCATATAGTTGGACTTTCCTTCTCGATAGCTTTCTGTCAAAGTCTTCACAGTGGATTCGACATCTGGCAATATCTTCTCTTTCAAAGTCTTGACTTCTGAAAAAGAACTGGAAAGTGTCTGGTAGGCTTCATTCAATTTGCTATAAATCATAAGTTCAGCAGCTTGCTTTTTTTTCTCGGCTTGAGCTAATCTATAACGAGCTTCCTGTGATCCTCCTTGGTTACGGTCAAAGATAGGTAAAGGAATGGATATGGTTCCAAGAAATGCATGATCATCCGATTCATTAAAAATGCGTATCCCTGCACCCACCGTAATATCTGGATAAGCCTTAGCATCTTCTAATTCTATTGTAGCTCGTCCTTTTTCCAGTTCAGTCTGCCAACGTGCGATATCCGGATTTTGGGAAATCTGGTTTAGCAGTTGATCAAAAGGAGGAACATCGGAAACAGCGTAAAAAGTTCCCTGAGCTTCTTTGAATGAGGGACTGGAACTACCCCATAAAATAGCAAGGCGCTTTCTAGCGGCTTCAAGATTGCATTTGGCTTGCTCCCAAGCAATTTCGATATTTGACACAGTTATTCTTGCTTTTACTTCTTCTACAGCGTAATCTTTGCCCGCCTTGACACGGGCAGATACCGTTTGAAGAATCTGTCGAGCGAGCCCAAGTAGTTCCTCCGATGATTTCAACTGTTCCTGGGCAGAGAGAACCTCTGTAAAAGCAACGCTTACTTTGGTTAGTACTTCCAATCGTTTGCCTTCATAGTCCCAGGCGGCAAGGTCTCGTTCTAACGATGCGACTTTTGTTTGTTTAGAAATCTTTCCTCCCAAAGGGATTAACTGGCGCAAGCTAATAGTGGTTTGCAAAGCCTCAAAGTCACGCCGCTCTCCTTTTCCTGCAAAGTCTTCTAGCTCACATTCCAACTCCGGATTTGGTAAAAGCCCAGCCTGCAATACACGTGCTTCTCCGGCCCTCACTTCTAAAGAAAAAACAGCAAGATCAGGATTATGCATCAAAGCCAGAGCAAGAGCCTGGTAAAGAGTGAGAACTTCAGAAGGCTCTAGGATGCTGATTTTTATTCCATCTGTTTCTGTATCTTGCGAGGCTCGATAAGCAGGGAGTTTTTCTCCTAATGGTCGTGGTTCTGGCCAGTTCGTATCTGTAGGAGAACTGGCACAGCCACACAATATTAACTCAATTACAAATATATACGCGAAACCATATTTCTTTAAACTCATAGGGTCTCCTCAATTGTCAATTCGACGATTTTGAAGCGATATAAAAAATTCAGTCATACTGCAACAATGCAGCTTTTTTAGTTCATTGAATAGAGCTGAGATAACCATTTGTTGTATAAACACTTAGAGTTAGAGCTGGGGATAACTTTGATAAGGTTGCATACGGCTCAAAAAAAAAGACAAAACCGCATTTAAGTGTGGTTCTGTCTTTTAGTTGGCTCCCCGGAAAGGACTCGAACCTATAACCTAATGGTTAACAGCCATCCGCTCTACCGATTGAGCTACCGGGGAATCAATTACTGCCTATATTATAGCAAATCTATCTAAAAATGCAAGTATTTTTTAGAAAAAAATATCAAAAATTTTATAAGCTTTTGTTCGATTTGAAGATGGAGTGAGCAAATTCTGCAGAAATAACGTCAGTATGGTGTGGATGACTTTACGTAGAATGCCTGATGATCTATAGAAAGATATGTTATAGATACATTCATAATAAAATGCTATGCAATTGGTTATAAGCGTTAGCATAAATTCAGCATCAGTTTGTGGCATTTTTTGGGTCTATTTTCGGTGTATACATCAGCTAAGCTTATTTCCCGCTGGCTATGTCGAGACAAAAAAAGATATAAAAGTAACGTATACATCAGCCGGTCACGGTAAGTTTATTTCCCGCTGAGAACTTTCGTATAAGATTGCACTGCAGCAAAGTTTTTTGCCGCGAAGCGGTTTGGGAATAAAGCCTGGGGTTTCT
>JAKLHB010000134.1 GCA_022710345.1 Planctomycetota bacterium | reverse complement strand
CAAGGACATTTTGCAATCCTGAGCTGAATGGAAGTGCATAATTGCTGAAATTGTTCTGCAGGAATCGGTTGAATCTTTTCTATGAGCAATTTTGCTAATGGAGCAACCAGATTGCTTTGCAAAAAATCTTGATGCCCAATTTCTTCTGCCATTTGAATATGAGCAGGGGTTAGCTCATAAGGACTAACTTGTTGGAAATAAACCAATCCTTTTAAAATAGAATCTGGTAAGTATTTCCAAAGCGCAATTTTAGCCAACACTGCTCGTTGAAATGCGCAGAGCTCCTCCAATTGATACTTCGTGATTGCGCCTACTTGCACCAATGCTTCTCCAAATTTGCGATGCGGCTCTTGGTGGTTCCATTTAATTGCTTCCAAAATTTGAGCTGCTGTGATCAAACCACGCACCAAAGCAATCCGGCCTATAGAAAAATGGAGATGTTGTTCAATTCCTAAAAAATTTTTCGTGGAATAATCCATCAATCATCCTTTATTAAAATTTTTCTAGCAAAGGCTATATTTCATGCTTTACGCAAATAGCCAATGTTATTATACAAAAAGAGTAGGCATAGTCAATAGAATAGTAGATCCAAAAGCGCGGGCAGAAAATAAAAAAATCCTGCAAGCAGGATTTTTGACATAAAAATAGTGGCACAGCTCTTTACAAAACTTGCCAATGGGCAAAAGCAATGTTTGCTTAAGTTACCCAAAAAAACGTTATAATCAAGGCTTACTTAGCTTCTAACGCTTCCTTTATTTTAGTACCCAGTTCTTGTAAAGAAAATGGTTTTTGAATAAAGTGAACGTTTTCATCTAATACTCCATGGTGTGCAATAACATTAGCTGTATAGCCAGACATAAAGAGGACTTTGAGGTTTGGGAATGATTCGAGCAGTTTTTGGGCCAGATCTTTGCCATTCATCTCAGGCATTACCACATCAGTCATCAAAAGATGGATAGTGCCCGTGTGTCCTTTAGCTAAACGCATAGCCTCGCTAGGAATGCTGGCAGTGAGTACTTCATAGCCAAGGCCTTCTAGCATGCGTTTGCCTAGCTTTAATATAGCAGGCTCATCTTCGACTAATAACACTGTCTCTCGTCCTTGCGCTGTTGATGGAGATGTTGGTATTGGGATGCTCAAGGAAGTCGTGCCACTATTATACTGTGGTAAGTAAATTTTAAACGTGGTTCCATGCCCAATTTCGCTATATACGTTAATAAATCCTTCATTTTGCTTTACAATCCCATAGATGGTCGCTAGTCCTAAGCCAATTCCTTGGCCAACACCCTTGGTAGTAAAAAATGGCTCAAACAAGTGTTCAATGATATCTTTTTCCATGCCACAGCCTGTATCACTTACGGCTAGCATGATATATTCCCCTGGCACAATGCCTGGATGGTCCATACAATAGATTTTGTCAAAGGTTGCATTTTGAGTCTCAATGGTAATCCTTCCTATGCCAGAGATTGCATCGCGTGCATTGGCACAGAGATTTGCCAAAATTTGGTCTATTTGAAAAGGATCAATCTTCACTGGTTTCAAATCATGGCCTGGAATCCAGATTAAATTGATATTCTCGCCTATGAGGCGAAGCAACATTTTAAGCATTCCACCAACTGCTTCATTCAGGTTTAAAACTTTTGGGGCAATTGTCTGCCGTCGGGCAAAAGCAAGCAACTGGCGTGTGAGTTCTGCAGAACGCTGCGCTGCATTTTTGATTTCCAAGATTTTTCCATAATTAGCATCCCATGGGCCAAGCTGCTGCATTACAAGTTCGGCATAGCCGAGAATCACTCCTAGCATATTGTTAAAATCATGCGCAACTCCACCGGCTAACCTGCCTATGGCTTCCATTTTTCGGGCTTGAAACAATTGAGATTGGAGATGAGTTCTTTCTTCATCTACTCTTTTTTGATTCGTAATATCCTGCCCCGACGAGAGTGTACCAATGATTTTTCCTTGATTATCTTTTAGAATCGAGTTATGCCAAGCAATGAGCCGTTGCTCGCCACTTTGAGTGACAATATAATTTTCTACATATTCGTCTATATTAATATTGCCATTAGCAACCCGAAGGAAAACTTTTTTGATTTGCTCTCTTGAAGCTTCCGGGATACATTTTTCAATCCAGTTCTTGCCAAGGATATGCTCATTGTCATATCCAAGAATATCACGGCCATATTGATTTAGCAACACCACATCGCCTTCTAGGTTCAGTGCAACCATGATTACTCTAGCGGTGTCTAAATATTGCTGTGATCTTGTCATTTCTTGGCGAAGTGCCTCTTCAGTTTGCGAGCGCTCAATAATATCAGCGGTTTGCCGAGTTAATAAATCTAGCAAATGTTGTATTCGATCATCTACTTTGTGTGGGGTAAAGTAATGAATAGAGAGAACGCCCAAGCGTGTTCCGCTTCGGCTTAACAATGGTATGCATTGAATGGATCGGATGCCGGCTGCAATATGGTGTTCCAAAGCACGAGGCATATCTTTGAGCAAAGAATTTTCTAGAATATCTTCAATAATGATGCATTTGCATTGATCGAGTGCAAGGCTACAAGCTCCTTGCAAATTATTGATACAATGTTGAGGATCTATCTCTTTTTTTTCAAAACCTCGCTGGGCTACGATAGTGAACTTGCCAGATTGGAGGTCTAAAAGTTGAATATTGACCAGATCTGCGCCAGTGATTGCTTGCATTGCGACAACAACTTCATTAAGAACTTCTTGCATACTGTTTTTGCCAACAAAAAGAGCGCCGATTTTCTGAAGCATGGTCATCGCTTCCAGATCTGCGGCCAATCGTTTTTCACTTTCTCTGAGAGCCTCTTCCATTTGCCTACGTTTTGTAGTATCTATGAAAGAACCCATCATACCTATTGGCCTGCCTATTTTATCACGCAAGAGAGTGCTTGTTAGATGTACTATGAATTTTTCACCATTTTTTTTCTTTGCAGCCAATTCTCCAATATAGATTCCCTGTCCTTGGAGAGTGGACATTGCTTGATCAATTTGCTTGTCTGATTCTAAAAAATTTGACGCATGATGATGCAGCATTTCATTTTCATCATCATATCCCCACATACATACGAAAGCACGGTTCACAAAAGTAATATTCCCTTGCATGTCAGCAAACGCGATCCCATTGATCGAGGATTCTATGGCTTGCGTTTTGCTAACTAATTGCTCTTCATCATGTTTGCGGGCTGTGATATCTCGCACAGTCGCACTTATACCGTCGGATAATACCCGTGCATTCACTTCTATACTTATGATAGTGCCATCTTTTTTGCGAATGCGCCGCTCTTTGAGCATTGTACTGCCGACAGGCATGCTTGTGATTTTGATTGGATCCCGATCAAGGTCTTCTTGCGGTACCAAGTCAAAGACGGACATTTTTGTGAGTTCTTCACAAGAATAGCCAGTTATTTCAGTAGCACGTGGATTAGCAGCAATATAATGTCCTTGAAGATCACTGATAAAAATACCATCAGAAGCTTCTTCAAATAAAAAACGATAAAAGGCCTCCGATGTTGTACAAGATGATGCTTCTTTGCCCTGATTTTCAGTATTGCTCATATTTTTTCCCCTTGCGCCAGTAAACGGCTATCTTTTGCCTAACGTATTGTCAGCAATAAATTAAATAACATAATGAGATGATCAACGAATGGCAGCGGTTAGGCAACTCATAAAGCCTGATTATAACGTTTTTTGAAGAACTTCACAACGACAACTCAAGAAAACCTTCTGCCAATTGCAGCAGACACTGTCCGTTTCTAGCCTGCAAAGCAATAGCAAAAAAAGAAGATTATCTTCGATGTTGCTGATTGGCAAAGTAAAGAGTTGTATTGATATTGTTGGTGATAACCGCTGAAATAGTATCATGGTAGCGCAAAATATGCAACATTTTTACAAAAAATGTCATGTAAAAAATATTTGCATAAGCTTTATGCAACAACTAGGCAATAAATTAGACATAGCCGCTATAAAGATTTGCGAAATTTTTTGAGATAACTTTTAATGCCGCGGAATAATGTTTGGACACGACTTGGAATTTCTGTGGAATCTTCTTCTTCTTTTTTTGAAAATTGCTGCATGGTGTGTTGAAGTTCTTGCACCACACGTTGTAATTTTTGGCATTCTTGCTCGCACATTTGTTGGCTCATGCCGTGTGCTTTTCGATTGCGTAACTCTTGCAATCTTTGGCGAAATAACGTAAAATAATCATTGGTATTTTGAAGCACTTGGACTTTTAGGCTTTGGATAGAGGGCTCTAACACCCTAATTTCAAGCTCATCTAAACGTTCTCGTACATCATTGCGAAATTTATCAAAGATCGTGCTGGCAGGCCGATGAGCGATCTTTCCAAGAAGGTCTTTCCCAAATTCTAAGACTGATCCGCAATACTTGCCCAAAGGAATTGAGATTCCAATGCCAATTGCTGCGCCAACGAGTGCTGGCAAAAATCCTGCTCCTAAAAGAGCAATGCCAGTTCCGCCTGCAATGGAACCAAAAAAATAAGCAATGCCTCCTCGAAATGCAATTTCAAAACCATAGTCAATATATCCTGCTCCTGAAATTTGGCCAAGCTCAATTTGGTTTACATTTGCGGTTATTTCTAGTTTGCTAAACATTCCATGATTTTCAAGAGTTTGAGCAATTTTTTCTTGAGTTTGTTGAATCAGACCATAAACTTTTTTGAGAAAACTATGGTATTGTTGGCCTAAAACACGATTAAATTCCCCTATTTTAATTTTAATGTTTTTGATCTCTGGATGTTTGAGCCGAAATACATTCAATTGTCCAAATTCTTTATTGAGCTCTTGTATAAAATTTTGAAGCTCGTGGCCCATAATGTCTGCCTTCATCTGCCGATAGGCTTCCATGATTTGGACTGTAGCGTGATCTAATAACATATTCACCATGTCAGTTGTTTGTCGTTGCTTTTCTTGGATAGATACAATTTCATTTTCTATTTCGGTCAGGCTTTTCTGCAACAGTTGCTGCCTATGCTGCACCATGAAGATCAGCTCTCGAAGCATGACCCTGCCTTTTTCCAGATAGTCATTGAGGAGAATTTTACCTTTGTGTGTGGCTAAAAAATCATAGAGAGCAGTCTTAAAATGAGAAAAGCGGCTTTGCTGAAGCTCGGCAAAGCGTGTCTCGCTATCTAATGGCATCCCTAAGATAATCGCATCATAAGCTGCTTGTGCATTGATACTATATAGATGGATTTTATGAATTTCCTTAAATTCTTCAAGACGTTTTTCATCTTCATTGGCTGCTATTTCACGCAAAATACTGCGAACATCTTTGCTGCCATATCGTCCTTGATCCAAGGTATAGAATGCCAATTTATGCAGGTTTTCTAAAGTTTGGGCTTCTAACCCAATCCAATCGCTCAATTTATCTTTGGGCAAATTTTGTACCAAAAAAACATTGGGGATACTCGCTTGCACACGTTGATAAAACTGCAACTCTGTCAATCCAAAAGGTGGATATGTTGAAACAATAACCGCAGCATGACATTGGCTTACAAAATCTAGCGTGATCTTTTCATGGATTTGATTCACCGCTTCTAAGCCAGGGGTATCTACAAAAACAATCTCTTTTTGCAGGTCTAAATGGGGAGATCCATGATGAACACTGTGGATTCCTTTTTCATTATCAGGGTTGTATTGAAAATCTACATAAAGTATTTTTTCAGCAGGAGAAATAGGGATTTCATGGCCATTATCATAAGCAACATGGCATTTTTCTTGATCTGCTCGATATGTAAAATTCAGTACTCCTGTTGAAATTCGAGTATTGATGGGGGAAATATCTACACCGGCTAACCCATCTAATAAAGTGCTTTTACCTGATTTAAACCTGCCTAAAACCCCTAATAAAAATTTGCTGGTTCTCAATGTATTTGCATAGAAGTAAATTTGCTTCAGGACATTTTTTTCAGGTTCGCTTAAATTCTCTTGCAAGCTAATTTCTTCTAACAAATTGATAGCCTGCCCATCTAAATGGCCAGGAAAAACTTGGTTCGCTACAACGACAATCATATCCTCAAATTGTTGTGCAAGCAGTTCTCGGGCTTGATTGAATTGCGCAAAAGGCTTGTCCATATCATAAAATTCCGCACTGCAATTCCTGAAAAGGAAAAGGAGCGGCCTCCAGGTTGATTCAATAAATTTTGGCTGAAGCACCAGTTCACTGCTTTGCTGGGAACCTAGCTTTCAGTTGAACGTCTAATTCTTAGCTTATCATTTTCTTGGACTTCACAATGTCTCCAGAAAACATCTTTTTGATGTGGGGTAAGTTTTTTCAAAGGAGGGTTTATTATGCAATGTACCGAATGTCAAATGCTTATCTTGGATGCTTTGGACCAGCGAATTCTGGCCCAAGATTGGCAACAAGCCGAGCAGCACATCCGTGGATGCACGGAATGCCAAAAATATCAGCAAAGTATGTCTTGCTTGCTGGATCAATTACATAATTTGCCTAAGTGCAATGTTCCCAAAAACTTTAAGGTTTTTGTGGCCAATATGCCACATCATGCTGTTCATCGTATTCACATTTGGAATGCTCGCTTTGCGTGGGCAGCCAGTATTTTGCTATGTCTAAGCCTATCATGGACCTTGGTTAAATATATGCAGGTCAACTATGAATCAGTACCCTTACACTCAATAGCATCAAAAGAGCCAGCAAGCGAAGCAGTTCAAGAAGAGTTTGCTATGCAAGCTCAAAAAGGGTTAGAACCAAGTCAATCTCCAAACCTAGCACAATCTGAAACCATATCTGATACAAAAAGGAAAGAACCAAACAAGCTTGCTCAACCCATACAACCTCCAATACAGGCGGCTCCTGACACTCCAATACAGGCGGCTTCTGAGACTCCAATACAGACGGCTCCTGAACCTCCGGTAAGCATGGCTCCTGAGATCATTACTCCTACAGGGCCGGCAAATCCTCAACCTAAGCCAGCGGCAAGACAGTTTGAGCCAGAAGCTATGCTATGTGAAGCCCCGCCAGCACCAAGGGATCAATATGCAGAGCACGAAGCCCACAAAGCTGATGCGTATGCACCTCAGCCAACAGCAACAGTAATGACTCGTGATGCAAAAAAAACTGAGGCTGCCTATCCACAAGAGCAGGTGATGCTTTCGGCTAAAATTAATCCTGCACAAAGTAAAACAGTAGATCGGCTGGTTCAAGAAGGCATTCTGTGGCCAACTTCGATCATGCCATGGCTTTTAGAGCCAGCTCCTACAGCCACCAACAGCATTTTTGCTACTAATCTAAAAGAGCAAAAGCAACAACATATACCCATGCAATCACAAAGCAAAACCATGGCAGAATCGCGTGTTTGGATTACGATTCGTACAAAAAATCTCGCACATGAAGTTGCGCACATTCAGCAAATTTTTAAAATTCCAGGCACGATGGTTTATGTGCAACCCGATCATCAAAAACATTGTATTTGGATTTGCCGCATAGATGCCAATCCTAAGCAAGTACAAAATTTTTTGCAAGATTTAGGAGAGCAAAGCCATCAAGTTTTGTATACAGTTTCGCCAGATGAAAGCCATGCACTGAACATGGCCCCTGTGTTGTTGGAAATGGATGACAAAAAAGAAACAGGCAGGATCATTTCCTTGCAAATCATTGTAGGGAACTAGCGTATGCAAAACCTGCATACGCTATTTTCTAAAATAATCGCAAAATATCAT
This sequence comes from Planctomycetota bacterium, assembly GCA_022710345.1. GTDB lineage: Bacteria > Planctomycetota > Uabimicrobiia > Uabimicrobiales > JABWCH01 > JAKLHB01. The sequence goes on along the minus strand of JAKLHB010000134.1, from coordinate 4,725 downwards.
TGTATGTGACAAAAAGAAGCAAGGTCAACAAAAATGCCATGCCAATAGCATTGAAAATCCCAATCACACGTTCTGAAACAGGTTTACCGCGTATTTTTTCAATGCTCAAAAAGAAAAGATGCCCACCATCTAATATTGGGATAGGCAGTAAATTCACGACAGCTAAATTGATGCTAATCAATGCCAAAAAATATAAAAAATATCCAAATCCAAGCTGCAATTGACTATAGGAAGCAGAAAAAATGACCACTGGTCCACCTAAATTTTTAGCAGCAATATCTTGGGATATCAATCCTTTGAGCATAAAAAATACATCCAAAATCATCTGATATGCATCTTTTAGCCCGTACTTGCAGGATTCCCAAATGTTGTAGCTTTGGGCTTCACTCAGTTTTGGCAAGAAAACCAAATTGCCTAAGTCAAATTCTTGATACACAGCCGGCTGAATGGAAAAAGAAAATTTCTCGCTGTTTCTAAGAACAACCATTTGCAATGCATTGCCTTTAGAAGCAGCAATGATAGGGCTCAATTGGGACCACGCTGAAATCTCTTGGTCATTGATCGCCACAATTGTATCTCCTGGATTTAAATACGCTGCTGCAGGAGAATCAGCAACGACCTCTCCAATGGTTAAATCTGGAACAAAATAGAGGTCATCCATAAAATCCTTGGGATTTATTTTAAGTTCGGCAAAGTTTATGGGAATATCCCGTGGTTCAGCAGGGGCTTTGCTTTGGACTGTGAGAACAGGGTTAGGCGATTCCAAGATTGCTTTTTCAAAATCTTTTCTGGTGAGCAAAGGTTTTTGGGCAATAGCCAGTATCTTATCTTGCTTTTGCAAGCCAAGTTTGGCTGCTGCAGAATTCCTTCGTACAGCGCCCAAGCATAACTGTTGTGCAACAATACCCAGACGGTGGACAGCCTTCTTCTGTGGTGTGATTTCGAGGGCATGCTTTTGTCCATCGCGTTCTACCAGGAGTTGCAACTTAGGTTGGTCTCTGAGCAAAGCAAGAGCTTCATGGAAATCATATCCATCTTGCAGTTTTTTGTCGTTGACTTCGAGGATTTTATCACCCGTCCTCAGTCCAAGTGCATAGAGTGGGCTATTTTCTGGGACATGCAATGTGTCTAAACATGGCTGCACACCAATGAGCAATAAGCCCATCTCTTCATCATACTCTGGCTGCAATTCATAAGCAAGGACATTATCCCCACGTTTGACTTTAAACTGGATCATGCTGTCTCTGCTACTAAAGGCAATATTGAGCCCAATTTCTCTGAATTTTGTGATGCGCTGGCCATTCATCTCTATAATTTCATCTCCGGGTTGCAGCCCTGCATGCCACGCTGGGCTTCCTGGCATAATCCCACCTAATACTGGAGCAGGAAAGTAAACCCCAATCTGAAATGCCACAATCACAGTGAGCAGACCAAAAATAAAATTCATAGTAACGCCTGCAAGCAGAATTCTTGCCCTAGGGCCAGGGCTTTTTGACATAAATTCATCTGCTGCTCCAACAGCCTCTACTCCCGGAGTTTCTCCTGCCAATTTCACATATCCACCTAAAGGCAATAACTTCAGATGATATTCTGTTTCACCCCATTTTTTGTGCCATATAGAAGGGCCAAATCCAAGAGCAAAAGCTATCACACGCACTTTTTCATATTTGGCAACAGCAAAGTGCCCTAATTCATGAATAAAGATTAAAATTCCAATCCCCAATACCACAATCACCCAACTCATGGTCATCTGTAAAGAGTTCCAGAGAGAAGCAGCAAATAAAAAAGGAACAATGCTCAACAATCGAGAATTCATCAAATTTTCCGCATGGTATTCCAACCATTTACAGCAGATAAAAATCTTGCTTTTTATCTGCTGTTTAGGGCGGAACGAACTACGGCCTCCAGTGTTATGGTTTATAATCTTTGCTTTGGAACGAATAAGTAAATCGAGTATGCATGTCGTAGCGATTTTCAAGAATGGCGACCACATCTTCGATGAAGACCAATTCTTCATTGGTCGGAATAACAAACACTTTTACACGTGAATCAGGAGTAGAAATCAAGGTTTCTTTGCCGCGGGCTGTACTGTTCACTTGCTTATCTAGTCTAATGCCTAAAAATTCCAAATCTTCACAGGCTTTTTCGCGTAGCAATGGCGAATTTTCACCAGCACCAGCGGTAAATACAAGAGCATCCACTCGGCCAAGCACAGCCATATAGGCACCAATGTATTTTTTTAAACGATAGGCTTCCATTTCAATTGCAAGTTGGCATCTTGCATCGCCTTCTTTTGCTGCGCGTTCGATGTCGCGACGATCGGTGTATTTGCCTGTAATTCCCTTGAGCCCACCTGATTTGTTCAGCAAATTTTCTACTTCAGCAGGAGTTTTATTTTCTCTTTGGCAGATAAATGGAATGATCGCAGGGTCTAAATCGCCGCTGCGAGTTCCCATGATGGCACCTTCCAGAGGAGTGAGCCCCATCGAAGTATCAACAGAAATGCCATTTTTAATCGCAGTATGGGAAACACCATTGCCAATGTGCATGGTGATGATGTTGCATTCAGCATAAGGCTTATTCAATAAGACTGCTGCACGTTTAGAAACATAAAGATGGCTTGTTCCATGGAAACCATATCTACGCACTTCATATTTTTCATACCATTCATAAGGGCCAGCATACAAATATGCGTGAGGAGGCATGGTTTGATGGAATGCAGTGTCAAAAACCCCAATTTGTGGCAAGTTAGGCATGAGTTCCTGAGCTGCCAAAATTCCTTCGATGTTGGCAGGGTTGTGCAAAGGTGCAAGCGCAATGTTTTCTTTCAGTTTTGCCAAGACTTCTGAAGTGATAGAAACAGATCGTGCAAACTTGCTTCCGCCATGCACCACTCTATGTCCAATGGCACTAATTTCTTGAATGCTCTGCAAAACACCTAGCTTTGGATCTACCAATGTGTCGAAAATCAACTTTAGGGCATCTTTATGGGAAGGGCAAGGATAATCTTGTTTATACACAGGCCGATCTGGAACCTCATGCTTAATGAATGCACCTTTTCCATGATCTACCACAACTTTTTCTACGATACCTTTGCAGAGTACTTGCTTTTTTTGCCAATCGTAGAGTTGGTATTTAGCAGAAGAACTGCCACAATTAAGGGCCAATATTTTCATAGAAACTAGCGGCAAAACCGCGTTGATTTTGCGGAAAGCCGCTCCTCATAAATGCGGCGTGATCAGTTACCTTTCAAACAGGTAAGAAATACGCCAAAGGTTAATTATCTTCAAAACAGCTTACTAAATCTGCCCGTGCCAATTCAGCAGCGCCCAAGAAAACATCAAAGACAATTTGCTTATTTTGATGTGTTGCTTGGCAGGCTAGAAACTAACCAACAGCGTATGCTGCAATCCGGCAGAAGGGGCAATATTTTCTTGAGTGCGATTCAACTTGGGCCAAAATATAATAGCGTCCGCTTGCCCAAGCGTCAAGAAAATTATAGCAGAACGAGATAAAATCTTATTTTCTTTTTTATCAACTTCTTAGCTTAGTTACTGGTAGAAAACTCTGACTGCTCAAAACGATATACTTTTTGTACTTCGCCAAAAATGATGCAATAAACATCGCACCAAGTTTCTTGAACATCAAATACCAGGCTTGGGCCAAAGCGAAATGTAGTCACTTGATCTTGTTTGGATGGTCTTTTTAAGTATGGAATTTTAGGATCATAAGGATGGCTATGGAAAAAAAAGCCAATTCGAGGATCTCGAATGTACAAGGATTTATCTAAATAGTACGTATGACGAATTAACTTTTTCTTCAAGCCTAAAAAGTATAATTTTTTTTTGGCTTTTTGCAAAATTTCTTCTTCCTCTAGGGTTAATTTTTCTTTTTGAGATAAAGCCCGAATCAGGGCAAATTTCTCCTTTACAGCACGGACTACAACTCGCACATACAATTCTGTACTTGGGTCAGCTTGTACTTGAAAAAGAAGCAATCGTTGGATAAAGCGCTCTTCTAATTTAAAGATATGTCGAAAATCATTATTTTCAAATTCTGTAATATATTGTAAATTTTCTAAATTTTGTTTATCTTCAATAAAATCTAGCCTAACTTGAGGCTCTGTATAAACTACTCCTCCTATCTCAAAAGGTTGCTGTAAATTTGCAAGTAGTGCCTGAAGTTCTGATGGGTTTTGCTGCCAAAATTGTAGCAATTTTTGCCAATTTTCAGTCGCATGTTCGCTACGATACGTTGTTATTTTCAGCAAGTCTCTTAAAGATTGCTCTTCTTGCCATCCACTGCCTTGGGTTTCACTCTTGAATTGGTCCCAAACTAAATAATATTTATCTAACTTTTGCAAACTTTCAGAATCCGGTAGCATGAAATGGTATAATTGATATCTACTAATTCCTTGCAATATAAGCTTTTTAGATTCTGCTGTCCATTGTAAATCAGCACGCCCTAAGATTGCATCTAACCATTTTTCTAATTCTGCTTTACGTAAAGCATCTTCTTGTGGCTCTAAATTGATTTCACCTTGCATTTGCTGCAATAATTCCGGCAAGGTTTGCTGCCTGGGAGCGCAACTCCAGCAGATCATACAAATAAATATCATAAAATATCGAGGCATAATTTTCGCATTCTATTATCAGAGGTTTCTATAGTAACACAGAAAGCAAGTTTTACAATCCTTGCAATAAAAATGCATAATGCAAGTGCTTT